>CAMLJR010000097.1 GCA_946480345.1 uncultured Spongiibacteraceae bacterium | reverse complement strand
CGGGCTTTTTTATTGTGTTATTTACACGACGTAAAACGTTTTTTACAAATGATGTCGTCTAGATCAATTCAATGGCTATTGCCAGCGCTTCTCCGCCGCCAATACACAACGCGGCCACACCTTTTTTCTTGCCGTATTTTTTTAACGAATGCATCAGTGTGACGACCAAGCGGGAACCGGTGGAGCCGATCGGGTGGCCCTGTGCGCATGCGCCGCCGTGCACATTTACTTTGTCATGGCTCAACTCAAGGTCGCGCATCGCCAACATGGTAACCATGGCAAAGGCTTCGTTGATTTCCCACAGGTCCACATCCTCCTTCGACCAGCCGATTTTTTTCAGTAATTTTTGCACTGCGCCGATGGGTGCAATCGTGAACAATTCCGGTTGATGAGAGTGGCGTGCATGGCCGACGATCCGAGCAAACGGTTTCAGGCCACGCGCATTCGCGACACTTTCGTTCATCAATACCAGAGCGGAAGCGCCATCCGAGATCGAGCTCGAGTTTGCTGCGGTGACGGTGCCGTCTTTTTTAAACGCGGGTTTCAGCGTGGGAATTTTTTCGAGTTTTGCCGACAGCGGTTGTTCGTCATCTTTAACGATGGTTTCGCCCTGGCGCGTTTTAATCGATACCGGCACGATTTCATCCGCCAACCAGCCAGCATCGATGGCGCGTTTCGCACGCACCAACGATTCGGTCGCGAATGCATCCATATCAGCGCGGGTAAGGCCATTGGCGTCGGCCGTTTCCTGCGCGTAGGCACCCATTAGACGGCCTTGATAGGGATCTTCGAGCCCATCGAAAAACATGTGATCCTTGAATTCGACGTGACCGGTGCGAACACCGCCGCGAGCGCCCGGCAGAATATGCGGCGCGTTGGTCATGCTTTCCATGCCGCCTGCAATCATTGTGTCGTAGCTGCCGTTCGCGATTTGATCGAACGCGAAAATCGCCGCCTGCATTCCCGAACCGCACAGCTTATTGATCGTCACGCAGCCGGCGGAATTGGGAATACCCGCGTTCAAGCCGACCTGACGTGCCGGTCCTTGTTTGAGGCCTGCCGGCAATACGCAACCCATCAGCACCTCTTCGATATCGGCCGCCGCTATACCCGAGCGCTCAAGCGCCGCCTTGACGGCGGTCGTACCGAGTTCGACGGCGGTGGCGCCGCTCAGGGTGCCTTGCAAACTGCCCATCGGAGTGCGGGCGCCACTAAGAATGACGACAGAATTTTGCGACATATGAGTTCCAGCGTTAGTAAAGGGTGAGATTGAATGCGATGGCAAAAAAGGGTGAAACCAAAAAGAGGCCGGTATTTAGCCATATCGACCGGCGGCAAAACAACCGTGGAAATTACGTGCGGGTGGGATCGACCGTAAACAATTTACCGCGTGCGGCTTCGCGATACGCGCGCGGCGTCTGCTTCATGGTGGCATTGAACAGGCGGCAGAAATAATCGGCGTCAGCGTATCCGCACGCGATAGAAACTTCAGTGATCGATAAGTTGCTGGTACGCAGCAGATCGCGCGCGCTGTTCAGCCGTTGCTGTTGCAAATATTCGCTCGGGCTCATGCCGGTCGCGGCCTTAAAGCGGCGATTCAACGAACGCAGGCTGATGCCCAGTTGTTCGGCCAGCGTAGGCATACGCCACGTTTCCGCATACCGTCGCCGCAAGTAGTCTTGTGCCTGCGCCACAAGCTCATCGCTGTGAATATCGCCATGCCCGAGACTGTACGCGTGCATTTCAAAAGGCCGGCGGATCTCCGGCGAAAATTGCGCCTCGACCTTGCGCGCGATCTGCCGACCATAAAAGTTCTGAATGAAATGAATCGTCAAATCGGCGACCGAGTTGACCGAGCCTGCGCACGAAATATTTCCTGCTTCGGTAATCAAATGGCCGCGCCGCAAATTCACCTGCGGATAGCGGCGGGCGAAATGATCGAAGTAAAACCAGTGTGTCGTTGCCGGCAAACCGTCCAGCAATCCCGCTTCCGCCAGTAGGAAACTGCCGGTGCCAACCGCACAAAGCAGCGTGCCCTCGTTGCCGAGGCGTCGTAGCCAAGGAAGTAACTGCTGTTGCTGACGGACGACGGCTAGTGGATTGCGCCAGAGCGCCGGCACGATCAGCAAATCGGTTCGCTCTACATCGTCCGGCCGGCCGCTGAGTTTGAGCGTCAGGCCATTCGCCATCGTTGCTTCGTGACCGTCGAGGCCAACGACATCATGTTGCAGCGGCTGGTACTTCTCCGACGGCATGGGCAGACGCTGCGTTCGCGCCAATTGATCGGCTCCGGTCAGCATCTCCATGGGCAGCGAGAGGCTAGACGCGAGCGCATTCGGGAGGGCAAGCAGCGTAATGTGTGGCAATGGCGGATTTGTCCAGTTATGTGGCTGATTGGCCCAGTTTATCGGAGTGAGGCCACATTACAATTGGTTCACAACGTTATGGCGTCCCTTCATGCCATGACAGCCGTATTCCACAGGACGCAAAAAAATGGCGAGACTTCCTCTAATTGTCGGCTTCGGCGGCATCAATGCAGCGGGTCGCAGCTCGTTTCATCATGGCTATCGCCGGATGATTTTCGATGCGCTGGATAATTCAACGGCGAATCGCACGTTACGCAGTCTGGCGGCGCTGATGCAGTTACCTGCCACCGACGTCATCGCCAACGACCAGCGTCAGTTTATTCTCGATCACACGTTGATCCGCCGCATTGAAGCGGCATGGTTCGATCCGCAGCGCACGCCGTTGAATCGCCGCCTGCCGATCGAAGCCGGCGCGCAGCCGCTGTCGTTGGTGACGAAGGCGCGCAACCTGCCCGAAATACTGCCGGCCGGTTGGGCGGTGACCGATCTGGATGGCCGTAACGTTCGTGTCGATATCAGTGGCGATACCGAATTTCTGTTGCCGGATTTCGAAGCGCTGGCGGTGCAGGCTGCGGGCCAGCTTCCCTCAGGATTCGATCCGGCCAAACTGTACCAATCGCGCAATCATCCGCGCGGTTTGCAATTGTCGGTATTCGCGGCGTCCGATGCGTTGGGTTCGCTCGGTATCGACTGGGCCACTATTTGCAGCCGTCTCGCACCGGATCAGATCAGCTGCTACGCCGGCAATGCGCTCAGCCAACTCGACGAAAACGGCAACGGCGGCATGCTCGGTTCGCGTTACCGGGGCAAGCGCGTTACATCGAAACAATTGCCGTTCGGTCTGCTCGAAATGCCAGCCGACTTCGTCAACGCCTATGTGCTCGGCAATATCGGCCATACCGGTGGCAATGCCGGCGCTTGCGCGACATTTCTCTATAGCTTGCGACAAGGGCTGGATGACATTCGCACCGGTCGCGCACGTGTAGTGGTGATCGGTTCGAGCGAGGCGCCGATTCTGCCCGACATTATCGAAGGCTTCGCCGCGATGGGCGCGCTGGCGGAAGATCGATCGCTGTTGGCACTCGATGCCGATAAAGGATTGACGGTACCCGATTGGCGCCGTGCCGCGCGTCCATTCAGCAACAACTGCGGCTTCACGATCGCGGAGGGCGCTCAATACATCGTGCTGATGGATGACGAGCTCGCACTGGAGCTCGGCGCCAATATTTACGGCGCTGTAACCGATGTATTCGTCAACGCCGATGGCCATAAAAAATCGATTTCAGGTCCGGGTGCCGGCAACTATTTAACTGTCGCAAAGGCATGCGCGGCGGTGCGTTCGATACTCGGCGAAGAGTCATTGCGCCAACGCTCTTTTGTGCAAGCGCACGGCACCAGCACACCGCAAAACCGCGTCAGCGAATCGCATATTCTCAACGAGACTGCGAAATTATTCGGTATCGAGCGCTGGCCGGTAGCGGCGATCAAAGCTTACATCGGGCATACGCTTGGCCCCGCATCGGGCGATCAATTAGTGGCGACGCTCGGCGTCTGGGCACACGGTCTTATTCCCGGCATCAAAACCATCGAGCATGTTGCAAGCGATGTGTATGACAGCAATCTGCGCATCGGCAGCGAACATATGGAGGTGGGAATCGAAGGGATCGACAGCGCGATTCTGAACGCGAAAGGCTTCGGTGGTAACAATGCGTCCGCGCCGGTATTTGGCCCACATATCGCATTGCGAATGCTCACCAAACAACGCGGCGAGAAAGCGATGAATGCGTGGCGCGATCGCAACGAAGCGGTGCGTGAGCAGGCTCAGCACTATGATGACGCTGCATGTGCTGGCGATATCAAAACCATCTACAAATTCGACCACGGTGTATTAAGTGCCGATGATTTGGATTTATCGAAGCACGCAATAGCAGTGCCTGGTTTTGGTAAGCCAGTCAGCCTCGATCTGGAGTCGCCGTTTTCGGATTGGCTTTAATAACCTTAATGTTTGCCTCGCCGTTGTCGTTGCGAATCTCGCCGTTGTCGTTGCGGATATAGTTGCGAGAAACGCGTTTCTGGGCTTTAAATAAAAATAAAAAATAACGGCGAGGGCAAACTCATGCGTAAATTCGTGCGTCACCCCAGTGCGATCCCTATCGAATTCGTCGTAACACGTCGATGCGACACCTCCGATAAAACCCACCTCAGCAATATCAGCAATGGCGGTTTTGCGTGCGTGGTGCCGGAGGCGCTGCCGTTGGGCTGCGACGTGCAGTTGCGCATCCCATCGATTTGGCCCGACTACTCGGGACATGGAAGCGTCATGTGGTGTCGTGAAATCGATGCGAATGCCGGCCAGCATCATTTCGAAGTGGGTATTGCCTTTAAAACGCAGGATGCATTCAAGACGAAAATGGTCGAACAGCTGTGCCAGATCGAAGAGTATCGCCAGCGCGCGTGGCTCGATGAGGGCCGCCGCATTAATGGTGAGGAAGCTGCACGCGAATGGATCGCACTATTCGCGGAAGAGTTTTCTCAATCGTTTCAACAATCGCAATTACACGGCTGATATCAATCAAGCAACAATCCCTTTTCGACAAACGCTTCGATGCGAATCGAATGCGTGCCATTCGGTAATACGTTTTTTATCAATTGATCGCTATGACCTTCCGCAGCCATTTTTTCCAGATTGATAATGCGCTCGGGCGAGGGCTTTTTATCGGCGTCCCGCACGAGCATCACTTTGGGTAAATGGCGATGCCGGTGGTTTGTGCCAATAACAATGCCGACCTCGCCGGTGTGTAGTTCGACAACACTGCCTGGCGGATAAAGGCCGATACATTCAATAAATTCTTGCGCCAGCTTGGTATCGAATTTCTTTCCGGTTTGATCGGAAATGATTTTCAACGCATTGAGCGAGGATGCGCCGCGTTTATAAACGCGATCGCTGGTAATTGCATCGTAGACATCGCATAACGCGATGATGCGAGTGAAATCGGTAATGCCGCTCGCTTTGATTTTTCGGGGATAACCGCTGCCGTCGAGATTTTCATGATGGCTATACGCGACATCGACGGCGCCGTGATACACATTGCGATGCGCCAATAAAATATCGCGTCCGCTTTGTGCGTGTTGCTGCATCACCGAAAACTCTTCCGCACTTAACCGCTCTTCCTTCATCAGAATATTGAGCGGAGTCTGCATTTTGCCGATGTCATGCAGCATGCCGGCGATGCCGAGTTTATTCAGGTCTTCTTCATTTGCGCCGAGATGACGCCCAAAGGTAATAGCCAGCAATCCGACGTTCAGGCTGTGTTCGGACGTGTACGAGTCCTTATCGCGCAATTTCGACATCCACATTACTGCATCGGGATTTCTCAAAACGCTGCGCACACATTCGGAAACGGTCGCTTTGACTTCTTTGATATCGATGCCGCGACCCAGGCGTACATCGTCCATGAACGACCGGGTTAATGCGCGGGCGTTATCGAGAGTGCTTCGAGCCGCGCGGATATCTTCTTTACGAAGAGGTGAGGTGGTATGAATTGTCGTCCGCGCCAGCGTATTGGCAACGAGGCGTTCTTCGGGCGGAGACCATACGTCCTCGCTGATCTCGACAAACACGGACTGACAGTGCTGGGCAATCTCGTCGATGTCGGCGAGCGTTCGAATGTGAAAGCCCTGCAAAATAAAAGGCGTCTCAAGCCACGGTCGATCGAGTTCGCAAACATACATGCCGACTTTCAAGCCGCTGATCGGCATTTTTACAACACGCTTATCCCGTAAGGTTCGCCCAGGACGAACCACTGTTTTCTTATCCATATGCAATGCTCTGAAGCGTTCGATCGATTCTGAATCGGACATGAGCTTGAGTTTAGGAGATAGTCGGAGTTTTCGCCTTGCAGCATCGATCCGCTCGTTTACACTGCTCCGTCACTGTTTTTGGCGAGTAAGTGGTTGGACAAGTAGATGGCGTCGACAATTTTTCGCGTTCCCATTCTGAGTCGCCTGCTCGCGGCGATAGCGACTTTCATTCTGGCCATGCTCGGCTGGCGCGTCGTAGGCACATTGCCGCAGCAATCGAAGTACGTGTTGATCGGAGCGCCGCATACCAGCAATTGGGATTTCCCATTGATGCTGCTCGCGGTATTAAAAATCGGCATGGATGTGCATTGGCTGGGAAAAAGCACTTTGTTCAGAGCACCGTTCGGCCCGTTGATGCGCTGGCTTGGCGGCATTCCGGTCGATCGCACTAAGTCGAATAACCTGGTGGCGCAACTGGTCGACCTGTATCGCGAACGCGATGAACTGGTGCTACTGATTCCTCCCGAAGGCACACGAACGAAAGTGGAGCGGTGGAAAAGTGGTTTTTATTACGTGGCGGCTGGTGCGAATGTGCCGATTCTTTTAGGTTTTCTCGATGCATCGCGCAAAGAGTTGGGATTTGGCCCGTTGTTTCAAGCGACCGGCGATTACGCGCTCGATTTAATTGAAATACAGAAATTCTACGGGGATAAACGCGGCATTCGGCGTTGATATTTGCGTCAGTGACCGCGCAACGCCGTCACCGTGAAAATGCCGAGCAGCGTCAGTGCTAAAGAACCAATTACGTGCAGCGCAATTGTTCCGCAGGCGAGCGTTACCTTGCCTTCCTGCAATAACGCAACGACCTCGCCAGAAAATGTTGAGAACGTTGTCAGGCCGCCGAGGAATCCCGTTATCACAAAGAGACGCCACTCAGGCGCGAGTGATGGATGGCTGCCGAAATAACTCGCAGCGATGCCAATCAGATAACCTCCTATCAAGTTCGCCAGCAGCGTGCCTGCCTGAAGTGAGGGTAGCGCGGTATTCAGGCTAATACTGAGTAGCCAGCGCAATACGGCTCCAAGCGAAGCACCTACGCTGATTGCAGCAATGGCTTGCAGCATGACAAACCCTTCGAAAAAGTTGAGCGGCCATTTTGCCAAGGAAATAACGAGCGGACACTATAATTGAGCGCGGTTTTTGCAGGTAATCCATCGAATCTCGTTTGCGCGACGGCGCGAGGCTTAGCGACCCATTCCGATCAGGGCCTTCTAACCCGCTATATTTTTCCCGGCGCAACATAATTCTGAGGAATGTGAATGAATAGCAATCAAAAATGCACGAGCGGCGTCGCGGGCCTGGACGATATTTTAGGCGGCGGCTTTCCACGGGGGTGTCTGTATCTAATTGAGGGGCGCCCCGGCGCCGGCAAAACTACACTGGCGCTCCAGTTCTTGCTCGAAGGCGGACGCATCGGCGAAAAATGCCTGTATGTCACTCTTTCCGAAACGAAGCAGGAGCTTGAAGCAGTCGCGCAATCGCATGCGTGGAATCTCGACGGAATTACCGTTATCGAGTTATCCGCCGTTGAACGTGCAACCAATGCGGAGTTGCGAGCAAACACATTATTTCAATCGGCCGATGCCGAACTCGCGCAGCTGTCGAAGCTGGTGATGGACGAGTTGGAAATGACAAAGCCCTCTCGCGTCGTGCTCGATTCATTGTCGGAGATGCGGTTGTTAGCGCAAAACCCTTCACGTTATCGGCGGACGATTCTCGGCTTGAAGCAGCGAATTACCGAGCTTGGCTGCACCGTACTTCTGCTCGATGATCAATCGATGGAAGGTACTAATGTGCAAGTGCATAGCCTGGTGCATGGTGTCGTTGCATTAAATACCGCGCCGCTCGGGTTTGGGATATTTCGACGCTCGCTCGCCGTCACCAAAATGCGCGGCGTAAAGTTTCGCGAAGGGAATCACGACTTCGTCATAAAAACAGGCGGATTGCATGTCTTTGCGCGGTTAATCGCTAAGGATTTTCACGCGGAATTCGCAAAAAGCTGCGCTTCCAGCGGCAACACGCAGCTGGATAAATTGCTCGGCGGGGGTTTGCATTTCGGCACCAGCAATCTTTTTATCGGTCCTGCGGGCAGTGGTAAATCCACTATTGCATCGATGTTTGCTCATGCCGCCGCCGCGCGTGGAGAATCGGTTAAATATTATGTGTTCGATGAATCGCGAATGACATTACTGCAACGTGCACGCGACATGAACATCGATTTGCTTCCGTATATCGAGTCTGGGCGCATCACCATCGACCAAGTTGATCCCGCCAGTATTTCACCCGGCGAACTCGCATTCCGAATTCGCGAAGCTGTGGAGCGCGAGGAAACGCGCGTGGTTGTTCTCGATAGTTTGAATGGCTACATCAATGCAATGCCGGACGAAGAATTTCTTCATCTGCATTTGCATGAATTGCTTTCGTATTTAAATCAACAGGGTGTGATGACGGTTATGATTCTTGCCCAACATGGACTCATCGGTCCGATGGGGGCGCCGGTGGATGTCAGTTATCTGGCGGATAGCGTAATCATTACCCGTTTCTTCGAAGCGCTGGGCAATATTCGCAAAGCCATCTCAATTATCAAAAAGCGCAGCGGCGCTCACGAAACCACTGTGCGTGAACTGACGATGCAGCATAACGGCGTTATCGTTGGGCCAGCGCTGACTGAATTTCAAGGCGTGCTTACCGGCGTGCCGAGCTATTTAGGCGGCGGTCGCTAGAAATGCCATTGATGCCTGGAGTGAGTTATTAACCCGTTAACTTACATCGTATCGCCCAACGAGGTCGATGCGAAACTTGCACTCACTCTGCTGACAGAAAGCGGCATCGATGCGCGCGTGTTTGGCAATTTGCGCGAGCTTGCAGCCAATCTGGATTCGAGAGTTGGCTGCGTCATTCTTGTAGAGGATGCGCTGATTTCCGACGACATTCCTCCGTTGCGCGAGGCACTCGAAAGTTTGCCGGCGTGGTCCGATCTGCCGTTGATTGTGGCTGCGCACGATGTTGCGTTTCTTGGCGGCCTATTCGCGGATGCATTTCCTAATTCGGGCAACGTTACGTTTCTAGAGCGGCCGTTGAATTTTTTTACTTTGGTCTCCGCCGTGCGCGTGGGGCTTAGAGCGACGTCGCGGCAATGGCAGGTGGGTGAGCTGCTTCAGGAGAAAGAGAACGCCGTAAAATTGCGCGACGAATTTCTCGCCATGCTCGCGCACGAATTGCGTAATCCACTCGCGCCGATGGTTAATGCCATTTACATGATGCGGTTAATGCGTCTGGAAGATCCGCAGGTTGTGAACGTAACCGATGTGCTGGAGCGCCAAGTCAACCATGTAAAACGGATGGTTGATGATTTGATGGATGTTGCTCGCCTTGAACGCAGCAAGCTTACGCTTCAAAAAACACCGACCGATCTCAATCGAGTAGTGTCGGGTGCTGTCGACAGCTCCTTGGTTACCGCTCGTGCACGCGGACACACCATCAATTGCCAACTGCACGCGCAGCCGCTGCCGGTCATTATCGATAGTGTTCGCGTCGAACAGATCGTGTGCAACCTTATTAATAACGCAATTAAATTCACGCCCACTGCCAATGAAATATGCGTTCAGACTTCGGCGGCGGAAGGTTTTGCATTAATCACCGTGAAAGATAATGGCATCGGGTTTTTACCCGAAACAGCCGAAAGTCTTTTTACGCCATTTTTACAGGCCAATCCGACCATAGCGCGATCGGCCGGAGGCCTGGGCATCGGGTTGACCATCGTGCGACGTCTTGCCGAACTGCACGGTGGCTCAGTGCGAGCTTCAAGTGACGGCCTCGGCAAAGGTGCATGTTTCGTTATCAGCATTCCGATGACGACGATGGATTTACTGCCGATCAAAACGTCGAATCATTTCGATCAGGACAGCACGCGCCGTCGGATTGTCATCGTTGAAGACAATGCAGATATTCGCGAAACGCTTCGCTCCATTCTCGGCTTGTGGGGGCACGATGTATTCGCTGCGGACAATGGAATATCGGGGGTGGAGTTAATTCAGCGCGAGCTGCCGGATATTGCGTTAATTGATGTTGGGCTGCCTGCGCTGAATGGATATGAGGTGGCAAAAACCGTGAAAGCGGCACTTCCAAAAATACAATTGATCGCGATTACCGGTTACGGACAACCCACCGATAAGCTTGCGGCAATAGAAGCAGGTTTTGATCACCACTTACTCAAACCTGTTGAACCGGCGTTGCTGAAGGAGCTGCTGGCGAAGGCGAACCATGTTACTTCCTAACCCACGTACGCTGTTGCGTTACCCGTCGGCCGTTTTACTGCTTGTCCAGCTTATCGGTGTGATTTTATATCCATTAATGGAGCAGGCCGCTGAAAGCCGAACCTATTTCGGAGTGTTTGGAATTATTGTGTTGGGACTCGCATTACGGATGGTGCGCAACACGCCCGGCGTTACCTGGATTGCGTTGTTGCTGGCTTCGTCGATTGTCGTGTTATCCATTTTAAATGCCTCCACGCAGAATCCGACGCTGCTGTTAATAACCGTTGCGCTAGAGTCTGCGTTTTACTTTTACGCGGCAGCTTGTTTAATTGCCTACATGATGCAGGACGATCGCGCCACACCTGACGAGCTCTTTGCTGCGGGTGCAACATTTACGTTGCTCGCATGGGCCTTTGCGTATCTCTATATGTTTTGCCAATTAGTTAATCCGGCGAGCTTCGTTGTGCAAACTGAAGTGCCACTTACGCGCACGTGGATGGAGTTGTTATTTTTAAGTTTTACCTGTCTTTCCGGCGTAGGGCTTGGCGATATTATGCCGCTACAACCTATGGCCCGAGCGTTGGTGATGCTTGAGGAATTCAGCGGTGTTATGTACATCGCGCTGGTCGTATCGCGTTTGATCGGTCTTACTATTCGAGAGCAAAAATAATTTTCGTCGCAAATAAAAAAGCCGGCGCTAGGCCGGGCTTTTTATTTG
>CAMLJR010000096.1 GCA_946480345.1 uncultured Spongiibacteraceae bacterium | reverse complement strand
GAATTTTCATCCGACGACAACTTCGTCATCCCAACAAACCGCGAAAGAATTGTCTGAAATTCTTCCGGGCTGATATCCACCAATTCACAAACGCGGCCGTACAACATTATCGTCGGCACATTGCGGCCGCCGAGTTCCCGTTGCGTTTGTTCCAGGCAATAGAGGATCGCTCGCTCTTTACGATTGAGACCATCGCGCACATCGGGGAGATTGTCGAAAATCGAATCTTTACTCATAGTCGCGTCGATCGTCGGCAGGTGGCGTAGCCACGGATTGACATGAATCTTAAGCGCTAAAAGATTCGATGCACAACGGCCGAAGGATTTGCCAGAATAACGCCTCTTCTTACTCGATTCATGCCATGACTCACTATCACGATAGCCACCGGCACTCTCATTCACATGGCCACGCCGAAAGCCAGCGTATCGGTTTCGCATTCTGGTTGAATTTAATTTTTACGATCATCGAGCTTATCGGCGGTGTGCTGACGAATAGCGTCGCGATTCTGTCGGATGCGATTCACGATCTCGGCGATACATTGGCAATCGGCTTTGGCTGGCTCGCGAGCAGGATGTCGCAACGCAGCCCGAACGATGCATACACTTATGGCTATCGGCGATTGTCACTGCTGAGCGCGCTGGTTATCGGTCTTACGTTGATCGGCGGTTCGGTTGTCATTCTGTTCAATGCGGTGCCCCGGTTATGGGAACCGCAGCCACCGCACGTGCAGGGCATGTTCTGGCTTGCCCTTCTCGGTATTGCCGTGAACGGCATCGCCGCTTTGCGCTTGCGCGGCGGCCATACGCAAAACGAAAAAGTGTTGAGCTGGCATTTACTCGAAGACGTACTCGGCTGGGTGGCCGTATTGATCGCCAGCGTAGCGATTCATTTCACCGGCTGGAATATCATCGATCCGCTGCTCAGCATCGGTTTCACCTTGTTTATTTTGTATAACGTCGTTTTCAATCTGCGCGATACGCTACGCTTATTTCTGCAGAAGGCGCCCGCCGATGGATTGACCGAAACGATTCGCACGCAGCTGCGACACCTCAATGCTGTCGACGACGTTCATCACTTACATATGTGGTCGCTCGACGGTCAGCACCATGTGCTGACGGTGCATATCGTGCTGAGAGCCGAATTGGAAGCCGGCGCGCAGCTCGCGCTGAAACAGCAAATTCACGAATTGCTTGTGCCGTATGCGCTCGCGCACACGACGATCGAATTCGAGTTTCCAGCCGAAACGTGCCGCGATCAACAACGGGGTTCATTGCAGCGACATACTTAACACGTACCGATTAATACGCTTACCCATCATTGTCGAACATAAAACCACAACGAGACTTTTCATGCTTGCCGACACTACCCTCGTATCAATTTCGCATTTGATTCAAATCTCGGTTGCACCCGTATTCTTATTGACCGGCGTCGGTGCAATTCTCGGCGTACTGTCGGGACGCGTCAGCCGCGTGGTTGACCGGGCTCGTAAGCTTGAAGCAGAGCTACCGCAAACACCGGCCACCAAACATAAAGAAATACATCTCGAGCTGCGTCGATTGGCCGTGCGTGCGCGGCTGACGTACTGGTCGATCAGCCTCTGCACGATCTGCGCGTTATTGATATGTACGCTAATCGCGCTGTTATTTATCGGCGAATCGATGGCGGTTCGTATTGCACCGATTATCGCACTGCTGTTCGTCAGCGCGATGCTGTCGTTGATCTTCGGTCTGCTGTGCTTTTTGCGCGAGGTTTATTTAGCCATTCGTTATCTGCGACTGGAGATTGAGTAGCGGTGCGACCTGCTCAGGTACTGGTGAGATTTCGGCTGGCGTCGTCGGATAAAATTTCGAGTTCGCCAGTTTGATATAAACACTGTCGCCAGGCTGGATCTTCAATTCAAGAAACTCGCGGCGCGAAATTTCCACTTCGATCGCTTTACCCGAGTGATCGAGCATGTCGAGTTCGAGCTTATACACGGAGCCACCGTGGTTGACGTGCAACACGCGCGCCTGCGGCGCATGCGCTTCGCCTTCGAGCGCCAACTCGACGTCGTGCGGTCGCACATACGCAGCCAATCTTTCGCCGTGCGCAGTTTCCGGCGGCGCCGGCACGCGCCAGCCGTCAAGATCGAGCCAACCCTGTTCGACGCGTCCGTGAAAAATATTCACGTCGCCGAGGAAACGCGACACGAATGGACTGCTCGGTTGTTCGTACACTTCCGCGGGCGTGCCGACCTGTTCGATCAAGCCCTTGTTCATCAGCACGATACGGCTCGACACTTCCATCGCCTCCTCCTGATCGTGCGTCACGAAAATACTGGTGACGTGCAATTCGTCATGCAATCGACGCAACCAGCGACGCAATTCCTTGCGTACATTCGCATCGAGCGCGCCGAACGGTTCGTCGAGCAGCAGCACTTTCGGTTCCACCGCCAACGCGCGCGCCAATGCAATGCGCTGGCGCTGTCCGCCGGATAATTGATCGGGAAAGCGATCGGCGAGCCAATCGAGTTGTACCAGCTTCAGCAGATCGGTGACTTTCTTTTTAATCTGTTGTTCGCTCGGTCGTTCATCGCGTTTTTTAACGCGCAGCCCGAACGCGATATTGTCGAATACCGTCATGTGGCGAAACAGCGCGTAATGCTGGAACACAAAACCGATTTCGCGCTCACGCACATGATCGCCGGTGCGGTCAGCGCCGTTCAGCAGCACGTGACCGGAATCGGGTTGTTCCAATCCGGCGATGATGCGCAGCAACGACGTTTTCCCGCAGCCGGATGGGCCGAGCAATGCAATTAATTCGCCTTCGGGAATTTCTAGACTGACATTGTTCAGCGCAACGAAATCGCCAAATTTTTTGCTGATATTTTTTACTTGGATACTCATTTCACACCTGTTCGCGTGGCGGTCTTCGATTGACGAATCGACAATCGCCGATATGCCGTTATTTCTGCGCTGCGGCACGAGTGGCGACGCTGCGGTCCTGTTCCTGCTTCCATTCCAAAATACTTTTCAAAATCAGCGTCGCAACGGCCAGCAATGCCAGCAGCGAGGCCACGGCAAACGATGCGGCGAATGCATACTCGTTGTAGAGAATTTCAACGTGCAACGGCAATGTGTTGGTTAAGCCGCGAATATGGCCGGACACCACCGACACCGCGCCGAATTCGCCCATCGCACGCGCATTACAAAGAATCACGCCATATAGCAGCGCCCATTTGATATTCGGCAGCGTGATTTTAAAAAACATCTGCCAGCCGCTGGCACCAAGCGAAAGCGCAGCTTCTTCTTCATCGCGCCCTTGCTCCTGCATCAGCGGAATCAACTCGCGCGCGACGAATGGAAACGTCACAAACAATGTCGCGAGCACGAGGCCCGGCACGGCGAACAGGATTTTGATGTCGTGGTCCATCAACCACGAACCGAACCAACCCTGTGCGCCAAAAATCAGTACATAAATCAGACCGGCGATAACCGGCGAGACCGAGAACGGTAAATCGATCAAAGTCAGCAAAATATTTTTTCCGACGAATTCAAAACGCGCGATCGTCCACGCCGCCGCTACTCCGAAAACGGTGTTCAACGGCACTGCGATTGCCGCGACCAGCAGCGTCAATTTAATTGCCGATAACGTATCGGGATCGACCAGCGCGGCAGTGTAAACATCCACGCCTTTGCGCAGCCCTTCCACCAACACGGTAATCAGCGGTAACAACAAAAATAATCCGATTACCATGACTGCGGCGACAGTGAGCGATAGCTGCACCCAATTCGTCTTCGTTTGTAAAGGCGTTGCAGTTCGATGAACAACTAACGATGAACTCATATCTCTATCCGCTTTGTTCTATGCATCTTGCTCGATGCTGAGAAGCGATGTTCCCGAAGTTGTTCGGGACCGTCAGCGACACGGATGTCGCTGACGAGCTACATGGATGTACTTGCCGCGTGTCCCAAACAACTTCGGGAATATCGCGACCCCTGCGAATATGTTTTACAACGCCCCTGCACGCCGTCGCGTCCACGCCTGCAACGCATTGATCACCAGCAGCAGCACGAACGACATAACCAGCATCGCCATGCCGATCACCGTGGCGCCGACATAATCGTATTGTTCGAGCTTGGTCATGATCAGCAGCGGCACGATTTCCGACACCAGCGGCCGATTGCCGGCGATAAAAATGACCGAGCCGTATTCGCCGATGCCGCGTGCGAATGCGAGCGCAAACCCCGTCAGCAGCGCCGGCAAAATATTCGGAAAAATAATTTTGCTGAATACCTGCCAGCGGCCAGCGCCTAAACTTGAGGCCGCTTCTTCTTCAGCGGGATCGAGATCCGCCAATACCGGTTGCACTGTGCGCACCACGAACGGCAAGCCGATAAAGATCAGCGCAACGGTAATACCGATCGGTGTAAACGCGACTTTGATACCCAGCGGTTCCAGGTGCTGACCGATCCAACCATTGCCGGCATACAACGCCGTCAACACAATGCCGGCGACTGCTGTCGGCAATGCAAAAGGCAGATCGATCAATGCGTCGAAAACGCGTTTGAATGGCAGCGGGTAACGTACCAGCACCCACGCAAGCAGCAGGCCGAGCACGACATTGATTAAGGCCGCACACAACGCCGTCGTGAGACTGACGCGAAACGACGCCAGCACTCGCTGACTGGTCAACAAATCCCACCATTGCTGCGGTCCATAACCGAACGATTTCAGCAACAGCGCGCTCAGCGGAATCAACACCAGCAGACTCAGATAGAGCACGGTGAAAGAAAGTGCCGGGCGAAAGCCCGGCAACAGGGAGCGCTTAACAAGCTGCATTTTTCTGTGCTCTCACTTCAAATAAATCTGATCGAACACACCGCCATCCTGAAAGAACTTCTTCGATGCGTTTTGCCAGCCACCGAACGCTTCGTTGATCGTGAACAATTCGACTTTCGGAAATTGGCTGGCGTATTTGGCCGCGATTTTCGGATCGGTCGGACGGTAGTAGTTTTTCCCGGCGATATCCTGACCTTCCTCCGAATACAAATATTCGAGATAGGCTTTCGCCACTTCCGTTGTCTTATGTCTTTTCGCGTTCTTCTCAACGACAGCGACCGGTGGTTCGGCCAGAATCGACAACGAGGGAACAACGATGTCGAACTTATCCGGCCCTAGTTCCTTCACTGCGAGAAACGCTTCGTTCTCCCACGAGATGAACACATCGCCGACACCGCGCTCGACGAACGTGGTGGTTGAACCGCGCGCGCCCGAATCGAGCACCGGCACGTTTTTGTACAGCTTGCTGACGAAGTCTTTCGCTTTGTCTTCGCTGCCGTACTTGCGTTTCGCGAATTCATACGCCGCCAGGAAGTTCCATTGCGCGCCGCCGGATGTTTTCGGATTCGGCGTGATCACCGACAAACCGCTGCGTACCAAATCGTCCCAATCCTTGATTTTTTTCGGATTACCTTTGCGCACCAGAAACACAATTGTCGATGTATAGGGAGTGCTGTTTTTCGCTAGCTTGCTTTGCCAATCGGCTGGCAACAGTTTTCCTTTTTCGGAAATCGAATCGATGTCGTAAGCCAGCGCCAGTGTCACAACATCGGCCTCAAGACCATCGATAACACCGCGCGCCTGTTTGCCGGAACCGCCGTGCGATTGTTTCACCGTCACGGTGTCACCGGTTTTGGCGAGCCAGTATTTGGCGAAGGCAGCGTTGTACTGCACATAGAGTTCGCGCGTCGGGTCATACGACACATTGAGTAAATTCACTTCCGCCGCGTGTAAAACGCCGCTGGTCCCAATAACCAGCGCGGCGAGCGCTGTACGTAATTTATATTTCATGTGGGCTAACTCCATTATCGACACGTGGTTACACCCGCCACGGCAAACCGCAGGCGTAAAAAGTTGTTTTACTGTTGATTTTTGGCGCCGCAACTAATTTGCGGCGCCATGGCTAGATCGTTAGAAGCTGTGATCGAGACCGACAGCGAAGGTCTTGTCCTGCGCCTCCGCCTTATCGAGATCGAGTAGCGAGTAATACGAGTAAACTTTGGTTTTCGGAGTGAAGTTGTAATCGGCTCCGAGCGCGGACAGCTTGCCCTTCTCATCGGTGTAATCGCCTTTCGCCACACCGTATTGCGCTTTCAATTTCAGCTTCGGCAGGATGTTGTAGGCACCCGACAATAAATAGGCTTCGTCTTCGCGTTCGCCGACGCCATCGACACCAGTTTGTTTACGCTGATCGGAGCTGCGCTGTAATAGCACACCCGCTTCCCACAGCTCGGTGCGATAACCGCCGACCGCGCGGTACGCTTCGGTGTATGTTCCGGCGTAACCAACGGTAGTGGCTGTCACTGTTTGATCGACACTACGACGCGCCGATACATTTTTGTCATAGCCTAACGCGCCGTAGAACGAACCTTGGTCGTACACCACCGATGCCGAATACGCATCGGCAAAGTCATCATCAGGCGCACCATCGTAATCGACGTCAGCGGCGTTCTCTGGCTGAATCAAACCGAGATTAATCGTGAGCGCATCGAAAAATTTCGGGCTGCTGAGAATGACGATATTGTCGACACGATTCTGACCGCCAATTAAGTTGTCGATATCGCCACGCAGATCGTTGAACTGATCGAATTTACCCTCGGTGGATTTAAACGGCGTATCGATTTTGCCGGCGATGACCTGACCCCAGGTCGCGCTTTTTAAACCGGCGAACACATTACGTTGCGAGAAAGAGGTATCGCCGCTGGAACCGTTGTCGACGTTGAGTTCGTACTCGGCCTGATAGATCGCATTTAAATCTCCTGCACCCAACGCAACCTCACCGCGTACGCCGATACGCGAAGCGAATGATTCCAATCCTACCGAGCGATTGGCTGATCCCTGATCTCTTCCAGCAACGATGTTTTCAGCGCCTTCGAGATTTCGATCCTCCAGCCCCACGTTAATCCTGCCGTAAAGCGTGAGCGCTTTGGCTCTCTTATCCGCATCGGCCTGCGCTTTCGTCGCCGCGGCCTTCACGGCTTTGGTTTCTTCTTCGGCCAACTCTAGTTTGCGATCGAGCACACGAAGGCGCTGATCGGTTTCCTGATCGGCGACTGCCGGAGCGGCTGCATTTTTTTCTGCGAGCTTTTGTTCCAGCTCCAGGACGCGTCGGCTCAGCGCCTCAAGTTGTTTCTGCAAATCGGCATTCGATAGCGGCGCGGCGTGAACCGATAACGGCGTGAATACACCCAGCGCCACACTGAGCGCGGTTGCTTTAAACAACGGCTTTTTCATTTTTTCTTCCTAAAAGTTGGGTTCAAGATTAGAAACGTTAGCTTTTATTCGGCAGGAATGGAGCAAATGTAGGTATGTTTCTTAGATAAAAAAAATAATGTTTTTGACTTAGCTTATAACGACGAAACAAAAACATTGGTTGTATCGATCGATTAAAACGAATCAACAGACCGGCTTGACCTGAGAGTTACTCACAGGTCGTATACTCGCTCTCAAAGCAAAGCCCCTATCGATTGGAGCGCGCAATGAAGGTCAGCGAATTAGCAAAAGCCGCGAATGTCAGCGCGGACACAGTACGTTATTACAGCCGCGCCGGTCTGCTGCGACCAGGCCGCAATAACGCCAACGGTTATCAGCAATATTCCGATAGCGATCTACAGCGGCTGCGCTTCGTGCGCACCGCGCGGCAATTAGGTTTTTCGTTGAAGGAAATCACTGAAATTCTGAGCGATGCAGACCGGCATCGTTCGCCGTGTCCGCGCGTTCGCGATTTGTTTTCGAGAAAATTGATTGTCGTGGAGCAACAACTGCGCGAACTAAAAGCGTTGCGCAATCGAATGCGCGACGCAATGCAGTACTGGCAGACATTACCCGACGGCACTCCGAACGGCCGCAGCATTTGCCGCCTGATCGAAGACTGGCACGAACAGGAGAATCGCGATGAGTAATGCAATGCGCGATCGCCAACACAACGATAGCCACGATCACCATGATGGGCCGAACAAACATTCTATGCATGAGATGCACGATCACATGCACATGGATGCACCGGTCGCATCGAAATTCACGCTCGCTATCCACGGTGCCAATTGCGCGAGTTGCGTGAAAACGATCGAGACCGCATTGCGCGCTGTGCCGAATGTAAAAGCCGCGACGATGAATCTCGTCGATCGCAGCGCAACCGTCGAAGGCGCGGCCAATCCCGATGCCTTAGTCGCGGCGATTAAAAAATCCGGCTACGAAGCGACACTGCTCAGCACCGACAGTGAAAGCAGCAATGAAAAAATCGAACAAGCACACTATAAAAAACGCCTGCGCGATATGACGATTGCGCTCGCTGTCGGCGCGCCGTTGATGCTGTGGGGTTTGATCGGCGATGGCCTTATCGGCGGTGAGAACGTCGGCAGCGCGAATGGCGAAAGCATGATGGTAATGCCCGGCACGCCGCAATTAATCTGGGGTGGCGTCGGCGTGCTGACGTTTCTGGTTTTGTGGATCGCCGGCGGCCATTTCTTTCGGGGCGCGTGGCAGGCACTGCGACACCGACAGGCGACGATGGATACGTTGATCGCGCTCGGTACCGGCAGTGCATGGTTGTATTCGATGTTGGTCGTGATTTTTCCGGGCGCATTTCCGATGTCGTCGCGCCATGTGTACTTCGAGGCGAGCGCAGTCATTATCGGTCTGATTAATCTCGGGCAGGCACTCGAAATTCGTGGCCGCGGAAAGACATCGCAAGCCATTCGGCGACTGCTCGATTTAACGCCGTCCATCGCGCATCGCATATCCCCTGATGACAAGAACGATAGCGAGGAAGATCTTCCGGTCGAACGCGTTCGCGTCGATGATTTACTGCGCGTGCGTCCCGGCGAAAAAATTCCGGTCGATGGCATCGTCGTCGACGGCGACAGTTATATCGATGAAAGCATGCTGAGCGGCGAACCGATGCCGGTGCGCAAACAAAAAAATGCGACGATTGCGGCAGGCACGTTAAATCAAAACGGCACGCTGGTTTTTCGCTCGACGCGCATCGGTGCCGATACTGCACTCGCGCGCATTATCGCGCTCGTCAAAAATGCACAGAGCAGTAAATTGCCAATCGGTCGTCTTGCCGATCGCATTTCGGCGATTTTCGTTCCGGTCGTTGTATTGATTGCGATTGTCGCCGCTTTCGCATGGTGGCAATTCGGGCCCGAACCGAAAATCGCACATATGCTGGTCGCGGCGATGACGGTGCTGATTATCGCGTGTCCGTGTGCGCTCGGCCTCGCGACGCCGATGTCGGTGATGGTCGGTATCGGTAAAGCGGCGAGCGCGGGCATTTTGATTCGGCGTGGCGATGCATTGCAGACCAGCGCGCAGCTCGACACGATCGTGCTCGATAAAACCGGCACGATCACCGAAGGCAAACCCGATGTGATCGATATTTTTTCCGTCGACGGCAACGAACAGCAATTACTGCAGCTCGCCGCCAGCGTCGAACAGTATTCAGAACATCCGCTGGCGCGCGCGATAGTACGTGCCGCAAATGGCAAACACACGCAACCGCAAGCAGCGACGAATTTCATCGCGTATAACGGCAAGGGCGTCAGCGCCGAAATCGCTGGAAAAAAATTATTGATCGGCAATCGGCGCTGGCTCGACGAACAGGGCATCGATTGTTCCGCGTTGGCGACGGCGACCGAGCGCATGGTCGCGCAAGCAGCGACACCGTTATTTGTCGCGAGCAATCGACAGGCGCTCGGCGTTATCGGTGTCGCCGATCGCATCAAACACGATTCGGCCGATGCGATTGCACGATTGCACGCGCGCGGTTTGAAAGTATTGATGCTGACCGGCGATCACGTCGTTGCCGCGCAGGCGATTGCGCGCGCCGTCGGTATCGATGAAGTCGTCGCCGAAGTATTGCCCGAACATAAAGCCGAAAAAATAAAAGAGTTACGCGCGCAACAGCGCAAAGTCGGCATGGTCGGCGACGGCATCAACGACGCGCCGGCGCTGGCGGAAGCCGATGTCGGCTTCGCGATCGGCACCGGTACCGACATTGCCATCGAAAGCGCCGATATCGCATTGATGCAAGGTTCGCTGCATGGCGTCGCCGATGCGATCGAAATTTCGCAGGCGACGCTGCGCAATATCAAACAGAATTTATTCGGTGCATTCATTTATAACGTGCTCGGCATTCCGATTGCCGCCGGCATTCTTTATCCGGTATTCGGTTTGCTGATGAACCCGATACTCGCCGGCGCGGCGATGTCGCTGTCATCGGTGACGGTGGTGATGAATGCGAATAGACTGCGTCTGCTTCGCGTCACCGCTCACTCGTCAGGAAAGAACAATAAAGCTGTCGACTAGCAGGGATTTTTGACGCGTATCGGCTCGCAAAACAACAGGAACGCATGCATGCAATGGCAACAACTGCTGAATAAAAATCGTCTCGGCAATCGACCGGCGAAAGAAGAATCGGGGCGCAATGCGTTTCTGCGCGATCACGACAAAATTATTTTCTCCGGCGCGTTTCGCCGCCTCGCCCGCAAGACGCAAGTGCATCCGCTTGCAACCAACGACCATATCCACAACCGCTTGACGCACAGCCTCGAAGTGTCGTGTGTCGGCCGCACGCTCGGCATTCGTGTCGGCGAAGCGCTGCGCGAGCGCAATTTATTGCCGGCGTATATCGAGGCGACCGATCTTGGCGATATCGTGCAATCGGCGTGTCTCGCGCACGACATCGGCAACCCGCCGTTCGGCCACACCGGCGAGCGCGCGATTCGCGCGTGGTTTCAGGATCGCGGCAAACAATTTCTCGACGGACTCGATGCGCATCAGCGCGCCGATCTCGAAGGGTTCGAAGGCAACGCGCAGGGTTTTCGAATTCTGACCAAATCCGAATATCACCAGTACGACGACGGCATGCGGTTGACTTATGCAACGCTGGCGACATTCCTGAAATATCCCTGGCTGTCGGGCGAATCAAAAAATACACCGCGACCGGACAAATTCAGCGCCTTCGCCGGCGAGCGCGACGGGTTATTCGAAGTGTGTCGCGCCACCGGCTTACGCGAACGCGGCGATAATTATTTTTGTCGCCATCCGCTCGCATTTCTGGTCGAAGCGGCGGACGACTTTTGTTACGGCATTATCGATCTCGAGGACGGCCTCGACCGTCCGCCAGCTTGTGGATTTCGGCGCCCTTCTGGCCTTCATGGCCGCCTATGCGGTGAATCGGTTCGTGCGCGGACTGGAAGGCGATCAGGCGCTGGTTGGTCAGCATGTAGCGGCGCTTGTCGAACGCGC
>CAMLJR010000095.1 GCA_946480345.1 uncultured Spongiibacteraceae bacterium | reverse complement strand
GACTTCGGGGAAATTCACCGATGTCGTCGTAGCGCCGGTGTCCGAATAGCGCACCAGTTTTTCCGCGACCTCGAGACCGATATTTTCCTGCGCTTCCTGCGTGGAGCCGCCGACATGCGGCGTTAAAAACACATTGTCGAATTTTCGCAGCGGCGAGATAAATTCGTCGTCATTCGAACGCGGTTCGACCGGAAACACATCGATGGCCGCGCCGCCCAGATGATTGCTCTCGAGCGCGGCGGCGAGTGCATCGATATCGACGACAGTGCCGCGCGCGGCATTAATCAGAATGCCGCCCTTTTTCATCAGGCCGAGTTCGCGCGCGCCGATCATCATCTGCGTCGATTTGTTTTCCGGCACATGCAATGAAACGATATCGCTGCATGCGAGCAGCTCGTCGAGATTGGCTTTCTGCACCGCGTTGCCGAGCGGCAATTTGGTGATTGCATCGACAAAGCAGACTTTCATGCCGAGCGATTCGGCGATGACCGACAACTGCATGCCGATGCTGCCATAGCCAATGATGCCTAGCGTTTTGCCGCGAATTTCGTACGCGCCATCGGCTGACTTCAGCCACTCGCCGCGATGCGCGGCCGCATTTTTTTCGGCGACGCGGCGCAGCAACAGAATCGCTTCGGCGATGACCAGTTCGGCAACCGAGCGTGTGTTCGAATACGGCGCGTTGAATACCGCGACGCCATGTTCGGTCGCGGCGCGCAGATCGACCTGATTGGTGCCGATGCAAAAGCAGCCGACGGCAATCAGCTTGTCCGCGGCGGCGAATACCTCGCGTGTCAGCTGCGTGCGTGAGCGAATGCCGACGAAGTGCGCGTTGCGAATCGCTTCTTTTAATTCCGCGTCGGGCAATGCTTTTTTGTGAAAATCGATGTTCGAGTAACCCGCAGCCTTCAGCGTGTCGATCGCGGTCTGGCTGACGCCTTCCAGCAATAAAAACTTGATCTTGCTTTTGTCGAGCGAGGTCTTGGCCATGGGCTGCTCCAGTTAAACGATAAGTCAGTCAGTTAAAGCGAATAACGATTCGACATGTCCGTGAACAGCGGGAATTGCGGTCGAGCTGAAGATTTACGGACAGGGGAAAAAGGGGCGCTATGTTATCATGGCGGCCGTTTTTTGCCCGCCTGTTTACGGTGGTTGCCTCAATTCGTTACAGGGGTTTGCATGTTGGAAAGTTCGATTCTCGCGCAGCTCGCCGCCATTGTCGGCGCCGATAAAGTCACCACCGATGCCGATGATTTACAGCGCTTCGGTCGCGATTGGACCAAAGCATTCCCGCCAGCACCCAGTGCAATCGTGTTTCCGCGCACGGTCGAACACGTGCAGGCGATCGTGCGGCTGGCGAATGCCGAACGTTTCGCGCTGGTGCCGTCGGGCGGGCGCACCGGCCTCAGCGGAGGCGCAGTCGCAACACGAGGCGAAGTGGTTGTCGCATTCGATTACATGAATACGATTTCCGATTTCAATGCGCTCGATCGCACCGTCGTGTGCGAGGCCGGTGTTATCACCGAACAATTGCAGCAATTCGCCGAAGCGCAGGATTTGTACTATCCGGTCGATTTCGCCTCGGCAGGTTCGTCGCAGATCGGCGGCAATATATCGACGAACGCCGGCGGCATTAAAGTCATTCGCTACGGCATGACGCGCGATTGGATTGCCGGCTTGAAAGTGGTAACCGGCAACGGCGATATCATCGATTTGAATCGCGGCCTGATTAAAAACAACGCCGGTTACGATCTGCGTCAATTATTTATCGGCGCGGAAGGTACGCTCGGTTTTATCGTCGAAGCGACGGTGCGTTTGACGCGCCCGCCGGTCGGATTGACCGCGCTCGTGCTCGGTGTGCCGGCATTCGCGAACATCATGGATGTGCTGCACGCATTCCAAAATAAACTCGATCTGACCGCGTTCGAATTTTTCTCCGATAAGGCGCTGGCAAAAGTCGTTGCGCATAGCGGCTTGCAGGTTCCGTTCGAAACACCGGCCGCTTTTTATGCGCTGCTCGAATTCGAAAAACTTAACTATGAAGTCGAAGCGCAGGCGATGGAGTTGTTCGAGCATTGCGTCGAGCAGGGCTGGGTTGTCGATGGCGTGATGAGCCAGAGCATCGAGCAGCTAAATAATTTATGGCGGTTGCGCGAGGATATTTCCGAAACGTTATCGCGCTGGACGCCTTACAAAAACGATATCGCGACAGTGATTTCAAAAATTCCGCCGTTTATTGAAGAAGTAGATGCGGTGGTGCAGCGCGAGTATCCGGATTTTGAAATCGTCTGGTTCGGTCATATCGGCGATGGCAACCTGCATTTGAATATCCTGAAACCCGATGCGCTCAGCGTTGCGGATTTCCATCAGCGCTGCCATCACGTGTCGCAATGGGTGTTCGATATTGTGCAGCGCTATCAGGGAAGCGTGTCGGCGGAGCACGGCGTCGGTTTGTTGAAAAAAGATTATCTGCAATACGGGCGCAGTCTCGAAGAAATTGCGTTGATGAAGCAGATCAAAGCGGCGTTCGATCCGAACTGCGTGATGAATCCCGGGAAAATTTTCGATTAATTAATTTCAAATTCCCAAAATACGAAACGCCGTGCATTTGCACGGCGTTTCGAAAACGATTCGCTGAATTTACGATTTGTAGGCAGAGGCGGGCGGCGCACGTAGATGAATGACACCGGCCGCCGTGAGCTCTTCTTCGAGAAAATCGCGAATCTGCAACGCGCTGTCCATCTGCATGACGCGATCGAGCAGTTCTTTCGCATCGTGTAGTTTGATTTTGCGAATCACCGATTTCACTTTCGGCAGGTTGGTCGCGTTCATCGACAGCATGTCGTAGCCCATCGCCAGCAATAACACCGCCGCCAGTGGATCACCAGCCAGCTCGCCGCAAATGCTGACGTGCTTGCCTTCGGCATGGCCGGCGTCGGCCACCTGGCGCAATGCCTGCAATACCGCGGGGTGGTATGCGTGATACAACTCGGCGACGCGCGCATTGTTGCGATCGACCGCGAGCAGATACTGCGTCAAATCGTTCGAGCCGACCGAGAGAAAGCTGACGCGCTTCGCCAGTGCCTGCGCCTGATACACCGCCGAAGGTACTTCAACCATGACGCCGATTGGCGGCAATTCGAGCTGCAAACCTTCTTCGAGTAACTCTTCGTGCGCGCGATGGATCAATTCGAGCGCATCGTCGACTTCGGTCACATTGCTGATCATCGGCAACATGATGCGCAAATTATTCAGGCCCTTGCTCGCCTTCATCATCGCCCGCACTTGCACCAGGAAAATTTCCGGGTGATCGAGCGTCACGCGAATGCCGCGCCAGCCGAGGAACGGATTAGCCTCTTCGATCGGGAAATACGGCAGCGATTTATCGCCGCCGATGTCGAGCGTGCGCATCGTTACCGGCAGCGGCGCGAAGGGTTCGAGCTGCTGACGATAAATGACGCGCTGCTCCTCTTCGCTCGGAAAACGATCGCGTAATAAAAATGGTACTTCGGTGCGATACAGGCCGACACCCTCGGCGCCGCGCTCGAGCGAACGCACGACATCGGCCATCAAACCGGTATTGACCCATAACGGGATGCGATGACCGTCGGTGGTTTCGCACGGCAGATCGCGCAGCTTTTCGAGACCTTTCGAGATCTGCTGTTCTTCTTTATACAGCGCCTGAAATTGCGCGCGCAGTTCCGCCGGCGCGTTGTAGAACACGCTGCCGTTGTAGCCATCGAGAATCAGTTCGGCGCCTTCCACCTGCGTAAACGGCAGATCGAGGCAGCCCATCACCGTCGGGATGCCCATCGCGCGCGCGAGAATCGCGACGTGCGAGTTACTCGAACCCTGTACCGACAGCAGGCCGATCAGTTTTTCTTTCGGCACTTCGCCGAGCATTGAGGCAGTCAGCTCTTCGCCGACCAGAATCGTTTTATCCGGATAAGTGACCGGATTCGTGTTTGCGGCCTGCAAATACGCGAGGATACGTCGACCGAGATCTTTGACGTCGACCGAACGTTCCTTCAGGTACAGATCGTCCATCGTTTCGAATGTGCGCACGTGCGCGAGCACGACTTGGCTCAACGCGCCCTGCGCCCATTCGCCCTGGCGAATCAGCTCGACCACTTCGGCGCCGAGCGCGTTGTCATCGAGCATGCGCAGATAGACATCGAACAGTGCCTGCTCCTGTGGAGCGAGCCGCGATGCCAGCTTGGCGCCCAAGTCCTGCACGTCTTTGCGCACTGCGGCCAGGCAGTCGAAGAAAAACTGGATTTCGATTTCAGGATTGGCGCAGGTGCGATGCGGCACCGAATGCAGATCGGCCGGTGGCGAGATGACCACGGCAGTGCCGATCGCAATGCCGGGTGCGCCCGGCACGCCTTGAAAGCGCACGCTGCTCGGGCCCTTCTTGTTGCCCGGTTGGCCAATCGAAGTGATCGAGCCGGTGGCCTGCGCGTGCGCGATCAGGCTCGCGAGCTGCGCGGAGCAGGTGACCAGGAACGCTTCTTCGTTTTCGTCGAAGCGACGCTGTTCGACCTGTTGCACCACCAATACGCCGAGCACGCGGCGCTGGTGAATGATCGGTACACCGAGGAACGAGCTATAGCGTTCCTCGCCGATGCCCGGTAAAAACAAGAAGGAGGGATGCGATTCGGCGTCGTCGGTGTTCAGCGGTTCTTCGCGGGTGGCGACTTGGCCGACCAGACCTTCATCGCCGGCGAGACTGATTTTGCCGATGAAATCCGGATTGAGACCTTCGTTGGCCATGAACACCAAGCGGCCGGTATTCGGATCGCGCAGATACACCGTGCATACTTCGGTGCCCATGACCTCGCGTACGCGATGGACGATGGCATCGAGCGCGGTTTGCAAGTCATCGGCAGCGTTGACGTCCTGCACGATACTGCGCAGGGAGTCGAGCATGCTGGCTTTTCTTTCCATCGCGGCATCCTGAAAGGGCTATCGATCATCCTTGCGATAGCTAACGAGTTTACTGTGGCGCACCGATAATTCTTTCATCGCGCGCCGATAGACCTCGCGCTTGAACGACACTACTTGTCCGAGCGGATACCAATAACTGACCCATTGCCAATGATCGAATTCGGCTTTGTCGCCGCATTCCATGCACACGCTGGCGTCGTCCGCGAGCATGCGCAGCAGAAACCATTTCTGTTTCTGGCCGATACACAGCGGGCCGTTGCCGTTGCGTCGCACCAGCCGTTCCGGCAAACGGTAACGCAGCCAGCCGCGCGTACAGGCGAGCAATTCGACATGCTCGGGCAGCAAGCCGATTTCTTCGTAGAGTTCGCGGTACAACGCGTCTTCGGGCGATTCGTCGGGATTGATGCCGCCCTGCGGAAATTGCCACGCGTCCTGACCGACGCGCCGCGCCCATAGTACGTCGCCTAGCGCATTCGCTACCACGATGCCCACATTGGGACGAAAGCCATCGGTGTCGATCACGAAATGCTTCTCTTCTCTTTATTAGTACGGGCACGTACCGATGATTAAGTACGTACATTTATTTAGCGACGTACAACGAGCGTGCGAAAAGGGACGTAAAAGAATTCGACGGTATTGTTCCACAAATGCCGAGAAGTGAACAATCCTGCGCCGGCGGGTATCCTGTGTTTCTTTTTCGCGAATTTTTTTGAACTAATTTTTTGGAGTGATGCGGTTTGGCTCTGGCGATTTTCGATCTCGATAACACCCTGCTCGGCGGCGATAGCGATCACGCGTGGGGCGAATTTTTAGTGCAGCGCGGCATCGTCGATCGCACGGTTTACGCAGAGGCGAACGATCGCTTCTACCGCGAATATCAAAACGGCACGCTCGATATTCATGCCTACCTCGCATTTGCGCTCGAACCGCTGACGCGCTTCACGCGCGATGAACTGAAAGCGCTGCATGATGATTTCATGCATACGATGATCGCGCCGATGCGCCTCGCGAAAGCCGATGCGCTGCTCGCCGAGCATCGCGCGCGCGGCGATTTCCTGCTGATTATCACCGCGACCAACGCATTCGTGACGCGGCCTATCGGCGCAGCGCTCGGTGTCGATGCGCTACTCGCGACCGAGCCGGAAATTCGCAATGATCGTTACACCGGCAAAATCATCGGCACCGCGTGTTTTCGCGAGGGCAAAGTGACGAGCCTGCGCGAATGGCTCGCGCAACATCCTTACGCGATTGAAACCGCCAGCTTCTATAGCGATTCGCAAAACGATTTGCCGCTGCTCGAAATGGTTGGGCATCCCATCGCGGTCGATCCCGACGATACGTTGCGGCGTGTGGCGACCGAGCGAGCGTGGCCGATTATTTCGCTGCGGGATTGAACATGCTGATTGTCGTTTCGCCGGCCAAAACATTGGATTTCGATACACCCGCGCCAACGAAAAAATTTACCGAAGCGCAATTTCTCGCCGAGTCGCAATTATTGATCGAGCGGCTGCGCGAATTCGATCCGGCCCAAATCAGCGAGCTGATGTCGATCAGCGAAAATCTCGGCGAGCTGAATCATCGCCGCTATATGAACTGGTCGCTGCCGTTCACATCGCGCAATGCAAAGCAGGCACTGTTCGCGTTTCGCGGCGATGTCTATACCGGTCTCGATGCCGATAGTTTTAGCGCGCGCGATGTCACATTCGCGCAAAAGCACCTGCGTATCTTGTCCGGTCTGTACGGGGTGCTGAAGCCACTCGATCTGATTCAGCCGTATCGCCTGGAAATGGGAACCACGCTCGCGAATGCGCGCGGCAAAAATCTGTATGGCTTTTGGGGCGAAAGAATTACCGCCGCGCTGAATGAAGAGCTACAAGCGCAGCGCAAGCCGGTGCTGATCAATCTCGCCTCCGAGGAATATTTCAAGGCCGTTCATCCGAATTCGCTGGCGGCACCGGTGGTTGCGCCCATATTTAAGGAGCGCAGCGGCGATCGCTACAAGATCGTCAGTTTTTTTGCGAAGAAAGCGCGCGGCATGATGAGCGCGTTTGCGATTAAAAATCGGCTGACCGACGCAAACGATCTGAAGGATTTTGCCGAGGCCGGCTACCGTTTCAACCCGCAGCAATCGGATGCGACACACTGGGTATTTACCCGCGAGAACGCACCCGTCAAATAGAAGGGAGATCGCAGTGACCGCGGTGTGTGTCCTGTACAGCAGTTACTCGTGCCCGCATTCGATGCGCGCGCGACTGGCGTTGCTGATGGCGAATATCCATTGCGAACTGCGCGACGTCGATTCGCTGCATCTGCCCACCGCCGTAGATAAAGTGCCGCTGCTGCAATTGCCGAGCGGCAAATTGATCGACGATAGTTTCGCGATCGCGCAATGGTCGTCGGCGCGCAAGCCGCAACTCGATTTGTGGCCGTCGGTGCGCGTGCGTCAGCAATCGATCGAAAATCTCGTGCGCATCATCGACGGGCCGTTTTACGCGGCGATACAGCTGTACGCGGAAGCAATCATCAAGCGCGATCCGCACATAAAGAGCCGGCGCACCGACGCCGAAATCGTGCTCGCGCAATTGGAAGCGCGGCTCGCACGCAAGGAATACCTGGTCGGCGACGAAGAAACGCTGGCCGATATTGCCGCGCTGCCGTTTATCCACGCATTCGCCGAAATCGATCGCATCTGGTTCGACACCTCGGCCTATCGCCACCTGCAAGGCTGGCTGCTGCGCTATCGCGAATCCGCCGCGTGGCAGCAGACCTTGCGCACCGTGCCGCGCTGGCGAGCCGGCGCGCAGGCGGTCTATCTTGAAGTGGGCAGCGGCCTGCGCGCTTTGGCCTGATCCACAGACTGTTCCTCGGAATTCAGTGTCGCGCGTCGCGATAACGTCAACTAAGCTGTCGAGACCCCTTTTTTCACACCGGTCGGATTCGGTCTCTGATGCAGCCGCTTAAATTTCTTGTTGTCGACGACGCGACGTTCATTCGCGATATGGTCAAGAAACAGCTGCGCGATGCCTATCCCGGTTGCCATATCGCCGATTCCCCCAGCGCGGTGCGCGCGCAAACGACGTTAAAAACCCAGCGTTTCGACCTGATCCTGTGCGATTGGGAGATGCCGGAAATGAGCGGCGAGGAATTTCTCCGCTGGCTGCGCGCGCATCCGCAGCATAAGGACACGCCATTCATCATGGTCAGCAGCCGCGGCGAGCGCGATTTCGTCGTCAAGGCGGTGCAGGCCGGCGTCAGCGATTACCTCGGTAAGCCGTTCAAGCCGGAAATGCTGATCGGCAAGATCAATAAAGTGCTGCGCCGCAGCGGCAAGGAAACCCCCGCGCCGCCTCAATCGAGCGGCACCACGCAAGGTATCGCCGGCGCCAGCATTGCGGCGCTGACCGGCAACCGGCCGTCCGCCCAAATCGCCTCGCCGGCCGCCGCGCCGTCGTCGACGGAATCCGCACTGCTCGGCGCATTCGCGCCGCGCCCCACAGCGCCTGCACCGGCAGCGGCGAAAGCCAAAACGGTTGCGCGCGGTCAGGCGCAATTGCACTTCGCCAGCTTCAATACGCAATGCGTGATCAAGGATGTGTCGTTGCAATTGCTCAGCGGCATCATCAAGCGCGAACAGCATGTGCCGACGATTCTAGAACCGGTCGTGATTTCGATTTTCGAACTGGAGGGCGGCGATGTCGCGCGTTTGAACGGCTATGTCCACAGTATTCAGGCCGCTGAAAATCGCATCGATGCCGGCGTATTGAAAGTGGTGATTCGCTTCGTCGACGACGATCCGGCCAAGCTCGATTTATTGTCACGCTTCATCGAAAAACTGTAACGAAGCATAAATGTGCGGCTTTTCCATAAGCAGAAGCCGTATTTGACTACCCCGGCAGCGCTCGGCAGAGTGTAGGCCCTTTGAAATTAGCTTCAGGCTGTTGAACATGACTTACTGTGTTGCCATGCGTTTACGCGAAGGGCTGGTATTTGCGGCAGACACCCGCACCAATGCCGGCGTCGACCATCTCGCCACGTTCCGCAAAATGCACGTTTTCGAACGTCGCGGCGAGCGTTCGATCGTGCTGCTGACGTCGGGAAACCTCGCCAGCGCGCAAAGCGTCATCAGCCATTTATGCGAACGCGCTCAACACGAAGACGAAAAGAATCTGTACACGGTCGGCTCGATGTTTGGCGCGGCGCAACTGGTCGGCGATACGGTCAACGAAGTGATTGCACGCGCCTCGGCAGGCCAGCAGAACTGCGGCGTCGATTTCGGCCTCAATGTATTGCTCGGCGGTCAGATCGCGGGCGAGCGGCCGCGACTGTTTCATATTTATCCGCAAGGCAATTTCATCGAGGCGACCGAAGACACTGCGTATTTCCAGATCGGCGAAGTGAAATACGGCAAACCGATTATCGATCGCGTCGTCGACTACGACACCGAGTTAACGAAGGCCGTGAAGTGCACGCTGATCTCATTCGACTCGACGATTCGTTCGAATTTATCGGTGGGTTTGCCGATCGATCTGGCGACCTATCGCGAGGACAGCTTCGAGCTGAATATCAAACGCATTGCCGAGAACGACGAATATTTCAATTCGCTGCGGCAGGCATGGGGCAGCGGATTGCGTCAGCAGTTTGAGCAACTGCCGTAACAAGGATTTTGCGCGCACCTTCGCTGGTGCGCCCAATAAAAAATAACATCGCAATAAAACGCGAACAGAAAAAATAAGCGATCACTCGATCGCAAAAAGCAGGAATACATATCAACAAAACAGGAGGTTCTTATGCTCGACGAAATCAAACCGCTGTATACCGGTAATGAACGCGAATCGCTGCGCTTCGAATTCACCGGCAAGGGCGGCGAATACTTCGCCATCTGGATCGTCAATCTACTACTGACAATTATTACGCTCGGCATTTATTCGCCTTGGGCGAAAGTGCGGCGCGAACAATATTTTCATCGCAGCACCCTGCTCGATGGCCATCCGTTCGATTACACGGGCCAGCCGGTGAAAATTTTGATTGGTCGCGTGCTGGCGTTGGTGGTGATTGTCGGCGGCTCGGTATTGCAAAAAATCGATTTTAAAATTGCACTCGCCGTGACGGCGTTTTTTGCGCTGATTTATCCGTGGGTGATTGTGCGCAGTGCGAAATTTCGCGCGCGCAATACGCGCTATCGCAACATCGCATTTCGTTTTAGCGGCACCACCTGGCAAGCGGTAAAAGCGTATGGATTGCTTTATCTGGTGCTGTTGCCGCTCGTGGCGTTCTCGTTATATCTGGCCGCGTATCAGCAGACGCATGGTGGCGTCGAAGCGATGCCGCCGAATTTCATGCAGATGTATGGCGGCGCGTTTATCGGCACGCTTATTTTATTCATCGCCGTTTGGCCGCTGTATTTGGCGCGGATGAAAGCGTTCGTTCATCGCAATCTTCATTACGGCAGCACGCAGGGCGAATTCGACGGCAGTGCCGGCGAATTTTTTAAAGCATTGCTGCGCGTGAGCGGTTTGAGTTTGCTGGCTTTCCTGATCATGGCCGTCATGATATTCGGGGGCGCGATGATTGGCACCGCGATCGGCGGTTTGGCTGGCAAAATTACGATGGGCATCATTGTGCTGGCTGGCTATTCGGCGCTGGTACTGCCGCAGGCAGCTTATTTTTCGTATATCACCAACACCACCATCGCGCATGCAACGCTGGGAAATCTCAAATTCGAATCGGATCTGCAAGCCGGCCGTTACGCCAAGTTATTGCTGACCAATTTATTACTGCTGATTTTCACCGCCGGTTTCGCATGGCCGTGGACGCGCGTGCGCCTGATGCGTTATCGCATCGAAAATACGGGTGTCCTTGCAACGCCGGCCGCTCTCGATCAGGTTGTGGCGCAAGCATCGCGCGATGAATCGGCGATTGGCGAAGAAGCGGCGGAATTTCTCGATTTCGATCTTTCGCTCTAGACCGACAATTGTGAACAAGCCGTCAGTGAGCACGTCGTCATGAGCGAATTGTCAGCGCAGTATTTCGATGGACGCACAGCACGCAGTCGCGCAGTGCGTCTTCGTTGCGCTGACAATCATTTATACGTTGTCGGTGACGATTTGGAATTAACGTTGCCGCTCGCAGCCACAAAAATATCGCCACGTCTCGGCCGCACGCGGCGACAAATCACATTGCCCGACGGCGCGATGTGCGAACTCGACGACGATGCGCTGCTCGATCAATGGTTCACGGGTACGAGCGATCGGCGCTGGCATTTACTCGCGGCGCTCGAACGCCATTGGCTCGCCATTTTATTCTCCGCAATTTTGATCATTGCATTGACCGCGAGCACAGCGATTTGGGGTTTACCTTACGCCGCGCAAAAGGTCGCGCGCGTCGTGCCT
>CAMLJR010000094.1 GCA_946480345.1 uncultured Spongiibacteraceae bacterium | reverse complement strand
TTTTTATTTGGCGGTGAGAGAGGGATTGATTCGATCGCTGCGCGATCTCACCCTGCGGGCGCCGTCGCTTCGCTCCGGACGTCCAAAATTGCTCCGCAATTTTGTCGAACCGCGAGGGTTCTCGTCCGCCTCTAATCGCAAAAATAAAAAACCCGGCGCATGGCCGGGTTCTTTATTTTTGGCGGTGAGAGAGGGATTCGAACCCTCGATACGCTATTAACGTATACACGCTTTCCAGGCGTGCTCCTTCAGCCGCTCGGACATCTCACCAAAACCGATAATCGCAGACACAAATCGAAGAAAATCAGGCCTGCGCGAGGGCGGCTACTCTAGCCGAGTGAGCCCGGGTTATCAATCCTTTTATGGTATGCTCGGCCGCTGTTTTTAGCGGGTTATGCGTATGAAATGCACCATTGTGCCGGTCACGGCGTTTCAACAAAACTGCAGTATTCTCGTCTGCGAAAAGACCCATCGCGCTGCGCTGGTCGATCCCGGCGGGGATGTATCGCGGTTGCGCGATGCGCTGCAAAAGCTGGGCGTTACGCTCGAAAAAATTTTCCTGACACACGGTCATATGGATCATTGCGGCGGTGCCGATGAGCTGCGCAAAGAATTCGGTGTGCCGATTGAAGGCCCCCATCGCGAAGATAAATTCTGGATCGATCAAATCGCCGACTCGTGTCGCATGTATGGATTGCCGGTAGTCGAATCATTCGAGCCGGACCGTTGGCTGAATGATGGCGATACCGTGTCGTTCGGCGAGCAGACGCTCGAAGTTTTGTTTTGCCCCGGACATACGCCCGGTAGCGTTGTGCTTTTTCATCGCGAAGATTGCATCGCATTTGTCGGCGATGTGCTGTTTCAAGGTTCGATAGGTCGCACCGATTTCCCGCGCGGCGATTACGACACGCTGATTAATTCGATTCGCAACCAACTATGGCCACTGGGTGACGACGTGCAATTCGTGCCCGGGCATGGGCCGATGTCGACGTTCGGCAATGAACGTAAACACAATCCTTTTGTTGCCGATAAACGTTTCGGCTGATGAGTTAAAGATGCATTTACGCTGGTTGGATATTTCCATTGCGCGCCGGTTATTTTACGCCGCGCTGATTTCAATCACCTTTCTTGCATTAATTCCGGCGACTGAAGTGCCGGCCTCGACAGGTTGGGACAAGGCCGATCATTGGCTCGGATTTTTTGCGCTCGCTTTTCTCGGTGCGCATGCATATCCGCAGCACTCGTTCTGGCGACGTATTGCTATAGCCTTGCTGATATACGGTATTGGCATTGAATTCGCTCAATGGTGCACGCCCGATCGACAAGCGGATTGGCGCGATGTTGTCGCTGACGCTATCGGTATAGCGGCGTATGGTCTGGTGGTTTTTTGTTGTCAGCGCATTGAGCGGATGCGAGTCGAGTCTGAATAGTTTCGTTTACCACTAGGTAAAAACCCGCACAGAGCGATGGCGAATCTACTGATAGTCTTTCATTCACAGTCTGGCAGCAACGCGCAGTTGGCGCAGGCAGTATTGCGCGGCGCGCACCGCGAAACCGATGTGACTGCACGTCTTTTGCGAGCGAGTGACGCAACCACCGACGATTTATTATGGGCCGACGGCGTATTGTTCGGTTCGGCGGAGAACTTTGGCTATTTATCGGGTGGCCTCACCGATTTTTTGGCGCGCACGTTTTATCCCTATCAAAAAATCGCGCCGGGGCGAGTATTGCCGTACGCAATATTCAGCAGTACCGGCAATGATGGACGCGGCGCGGTGCGTCAATTGCAGCGCATAGTCTCTGGTTATCCGATGCGCGAAGTTGCAGAGGCGGTGATTGTGCGCGGAGATATCGGCGAGGATGGTTTGCGTCGCTGCGAAGAGTTGGGCGAAACGCTCGCAGCGGGCTTGGCGCTTGGGGTGTTTTGAAAACAACGCGCGACTTTTTGAAAAATCACAAAACCGTGTCCATACTTCGGACACTTTGTTTGTCCCTCCACGATGGTTTGGACCTCTACTGACGGGAATCAGGCATTCCTGGGTCACGTAAGGTCAATTCTTTGTCTTGGTCTTTTCGTAAGCGTTTTTCCTCATTGCTGATTCCGACGCTCGTGCTCGTCGTGCTGATCCATGAAATATGGACGACGCCGGTGTACACCAAGCGCGATCTCGCATCGATGCGCGAAGCCGCGGTTACGCTTGCGAAGCAGGGCGACATCGTTACCGCACTTGAGCGGTTACGCGCGCTATCGGAAGTGGCACCGCATGATCGCGGTGTGTGGGGCGATTATCTGAGCGTGCTGATTCGTACCGGTCATGATGAACAGGCGCTCGCGCTTTACCGAAATAAAAAAGCACAAGCTTTGCCTGATTACACGCTGGCCGAATTATTTGATGCCGCGTTGCGTCAACAGGATGCTGCGCTGGCGCGGGAAATTGCCGACCGCGAAATTGCGCAAAGTCGCGACCGCGATACTGTAGCAGCGGCGCGCGAGCGTGCCTTGAACGATTCCGCCTTGCTCGCGTCGTCATCGCAAACAGTGCAACAAGCAGAAAGCCAAGCACCGATCATCGCTGCTGAAGCGGGCGCGGCGTTGCCGATCCCTTCAGTTGCCTCATCGTTAAAAAAAGCGCCGTCGTTCGGAAATAAAAATCGCATTGCTCAACCGACGCCGTCTCGTCGTTCTGTCCCCGCCGAACCTGTACGTGCAGCATCAACTCCTGTTTTGCCTAATCCCCATATTTCGATATCACTGGCCGATAAAGCTCGCGATGCGGTGCGAGCTGCAGAGCAGGCGCCAGCTGCCGAGCGTGTTGCATTAGCAGAGGCGACATTACCAGTCATTCACGAATATGCGGCGACATTGTCTGCCGATTCGGAAGCAGCACGTAATGCAACGCTCGATCAGGTGCGCGCGCTGACGTTGGCTAACCGGCTCGATGAGGCCGCTGCGTTATTCGAGTCGCTGCCGTCTGCAGATCAATTGCCTTTGTACGGCGTGATGAATGGCGCCGATTTGTATGCGCGCCGACATGAGCCGGAGCGCGCTGGCGAATTATTCGATCGAGCGCAGCGGTTGCAGCCGGATTCGCGCGAGATTGCAGTCGCGCAATTTTATAATCAACTGGATCTGGAGCAGTTCGATCGCGCTGCGGAGTCGCTGTCACGCGTACGGGAACTTTCGGATGATGAGCAAGCTCGGCGCGATGCTGAAGTGCTCGATGCCATGTTTACGGCGTATCAAAACCGTTTAGATGCTGCGCAGAGAAAGCTCGAACGATTGCAAGATGCTGCGCCGGACGATGGCGATATTAAACTTCGGCTGGCTCAAATATATCGGTGGCGTGGTTGGCCGCGGCGGGCGCTTGCCGAATATCGAACAGCTTTAGAAGCTGACGATAATCATGTACCGGCGCGGCTCGGAGAAATCTCTGCGCTCAATGATTTGCACGCATTCAAACAAGCACGTGCGCAGTTACAGCAATTGGCTGCTTCAACACCGGCTCATCCCGATGTAATTCAGGCACAACACGATCAACACAAACGCGAGCGTTGGGAATACAGCGCGCAGGTCATGGCCGGTCAATCGAGTGAAAGTCAGGTCAACGGCAGCAGCGATATTGCGTTCGAACAAAAAATGTATTCGCCGCCGATAGCGGATCAGGCACGTGCTTTCGTTCACCAGCGCTACGATTCGGCCGATTTTGTCGAGGGCAGCGGCAGCGCAAATCGTATTGGTGTTGGCGGCGACTATCGATCGCAGCAGTTCGATGGCGCGGTTGAAGTCGCTGACCGACATCCCGACGGTCGCGTTGGCGTATCGCTCAACGGCGAATGGAAATTCGATGATCGCTTCAGCCTATTTGGCGAAGCACAAAGTGATAGCACGCAAATTCCGTTGCGTGCCCTGCGCGCAGGAATAGAGGGTTATTCGATGACAGTGGGCGCGCTGTATCGCCTCAATGAAAGTCAGAGCATGCGCGCCAGTTACGGCCGTACCGAGTTCAGCGACGACAACAACCGCGATGCGTTTGCCACGCAATACCGGCACAGCGTTTATCGCGATGCGCATAATCAGCTGACAGCCATCGCGCAGGCGTATTTCAGCCGCAATTCGGCCGGTAATAACGTGCCTTATTTCAATCCCGACGAAGACGTATCGATCGGGGTTGCCGCTTTGTATGAAGGCATATTGTGGCGACGCTATCAGCGCTCATGGTCGCAATGTATTCAATTCGGTGCGGGCGATTATTCGCAGCAGCATTTCGGCAGCGGCGCGATTTGGGATGTGGAATACGAGCAGCGCTGGCAATTAAACGATGCATTGAATTTTAACTACGGCGTGCTGTATCGCAGCCGCCTTTACGACGGCGAACGCGAAGGCTATAGCGCGATTTTCGGCGGCGTGAACTGGCGTTTTTAACGAGGCTGATGGCGATATGCAATATCAATCGATAATCGATCATCTGCTGGCGTTCGCTTACTACTACCCACTGTTCATGTCTTATGTGTGGATGTGTGGTGGTTTGTATTACCGTTTCCATTGGGAGCGGACGAGCCCGCAGGATCAGCCGCCAAAATTGCGGCGATATCCAGGCGTATCGATTTTGGTGCCGTGTTTCAACGAGGCAGAGCAACTGCATGAAACGTTGTTGCATCTATCGAAAATCGATTATCCGGATTTTGAAATTATCTGCATCAATGACGGTAGCGGCGATAACACCGCGCAAATTCTGGATGATCTGACTCAGCAATACGAGCGTCTGCGTGTCGTGCATTTGACGAGTAACGGCGGCAAAGCGCGCGCGCTAAATGTCGGCGCATTAATGGCCCGACATGAAGTTCTCGTGTGTATCGATAGCGATGCGGTGCTCGATCCATACGCCGTCACGTGGCTGGTCGCACAATTTGAACATTCGCCGCGGCTTGGAGCCGTCACCGGTAATCCGCGTATTCGTAATCGTTCGACGTTGCTCGGTAAAATTCAGGTCGGCGAGTTCTCGTCGATTATTGGGTTGATAAAACGTGCACAGCGCATCTACGGCCGAATTTTTACAGTGTCTGGTGTGGTGGTTGCGTTTCGGCGCGCGGCATTGCAACGCATCGGTTTTTGGAATTCGGACACTGCGACGGACGATATCGATATCAGCTGGCGTCTACAGCTCGATCACTGGGATATTCGCTACGAGCCGAATGCGCTGTGCTGGATTTTGATGCCGGAAACCTACGAAGGATTATGGCGTCAGCGTTTGCGCTGGGCACGTGGCGGCGCCGAAGCGGCGTTGCGTTACGGGCCGAGAATGTTCAACTGGCGCAAGCGGCGGATGTGGCTGGTGCTCGCCGAATATTGGTTGAGTGTGGTTTGGAGTTATTTACTCGCCATCATTGTCGTGCTTTGGCTGCTCGGTAAATTCGTTCCGCTTCCCGAAAATTTACAAGTACCGACGATCGTGCCGGGATGGCATGGCGTTGTGCTCGCATCGACATGCCTGTTGCAATTTTTTGTGAGCCTGCTGATCGACAGCCGCTACGAGCGACATTTGCTGCGCAATTTTTTCTGGATGATCTGGTATCCGCTCGCATATTGGTTAATCACTGTGTTCACCACAGTGGTCGCAGTGCCGCGCACATTATTCAATCGCAAACGCAGCGGTACTTGGGTGAGTCCGGATCGCGGCGTTCGCGATACGGGTGCCCTTTAATAGTCGCGTTCTAAAAATAGATAACAGTATTTTTTTGAAATAATTTTTGCCTGAGAGAAAGTGCAATGCGCAACAAGGAAAATCCACTGATTATCGATCGCGCCGATCTCGTTCCGCCGGGTCAGAAAGCGACGGCGTTAGGCATCACGTTATTGTTCTGGGGTGCGCTGCTTTATTTATGGCAGCCATTGGTCAGCGTAATCGCGTGGGGACTCAATATTCATTTGTTCTATAACCACATGATCCTGCTCGGCGGATACCGGACGTTTCTTGACCTGCTGATGAAGTATTTGGCGGTCATCGCAGTTCTTGGTGGCGGTTTGATTTTGTGGGCGCGCATTAACCAATGGCGTTTTCGGGGCAAGGAGCGGCGTACCGGTATCGACGCTACCGATATGGCGGCCCTATGTGCAAGTTTCGGACTGGAACCCAGCGATGGCGATGTGCTTCGCAGCCGCCGCGTTACGGTAACTTTTGTCGATGATTCAAAGATTCGGGTAACTACCGATCAGTAAGTGTCGGTCGTCTTTACATGTTCATGAAAGACCGCTTAAGTAATTCCTGCCAAATCGTTGAAAGCAGGGAGATTTGTGATGCAGGTCTCAAAATTGCTTATGGCTGAGTATGACTAACTGATGTTTAGGAAAATTCCAAAATGAGCCGTACGATTTCCGCGTTGCTATTCCTGATGTTTTCGACGCTGGCATCTGCCTATTCGGTCACGATCGAACAAACGGTCGATGGCCACGATAATCTTTTCTATACCGACTGGGGTCATTGGTTCACCCAAGCCGGTGATAACGGCGTGAATGCAGCGGGCTCACAAGCGGCCAGCTCAATACCTTTCAATTTCGGCGGCTTGAGTTCCATTTCAATCACAGCGAGTGGAGCGGTAACGCAGGATCTCGATACCGCGTTCGATCCGAATGGCGCTTGCGTCGCGAGCTGCGACTCGATTCTTTTTCCGAATAGTGATTTTCGCGCACCGGGCCTCACCGCTTATTCGCTCATTGGTATCTGGAGCCGTTCGGCCACCGAAATTGATCCGTTCTACACGGGGGATCAAGGCTGGCGCGATATCGAAAGCGGTCTGGGGTTGTTGCTGATTGGTAGCACGCGTGACCTGATGGTGCCGGATTTTAATGCTGCGTATTTGTTTCTCGCCGTTAACGATGGTGGTTTCGCCGATAACAGCGGTCATTACGATGTACGCGTAACGGCGAGCGTGCCGGAGCCCGGTGCATTGTTCCTGCTGGTAACCGGTTTGTTTTGTTTGTGGTTGGCACGTCGCCGCGTTTATTGAAGATGTAGAAACCTATGAACGAAAAAGCCGCCACATAGGCGGCTTTTTATTTGGTGCGGCTTTTCCTTTCGCTGAGCAATAACTGCAAAAACGCATTCGCTGCATTCGACAAGCTGCGTTCGCGGTGCATTACGACCCCGAGGTTGCGACTCATCTTTTGCCCGCTTAAATTCAATCCGCATAGCGTTTCATCGAGCAATGTTTTCGGTAAAACGCTCCAGCCTAGTCCGATCGATACCATCACCTTGATCGTCTCCAGATAATTCGTCGACATCGAAACATCGAGCGGCAATTTCTGTTCTTCGAACAGCGCTTTGACTATGCGTCCCGTGTAGGTATTTAGGCCGGGCAGGATCGCGCGATATTGGCTGAGTGCTTTTGCGGTGACTGTTTTTTTATGCGCGAGCGGATGATTGCGCGCGATCGTAACGACCAGCTCGTCATTCCAGATTTCGATTTGTTGCAGCGCGGGTTTTGCTTCCGGCGCCAGCGTGATGACGCCGAGTTCGACTTCGCCGAGCAGCACGCGCTCGTAGGCTTCTTCGGAATCGAGGAAATCGATATCGAGGCGCACGTCCGGGTATTGTTGAGAAAACTTCTGTAGTACTTCCGGTAAACGGTGCAATCCCATGTGATGGCTGATGCCCATCGTCAGCAGGCCGGTGACGCCGCCGCGTAAATCCTGAATATGCCGCTTCGCCACGCGTAATTCCTGCAACACGGTTTGCGAGTGCGGCAACAGCGCGCGGCCGGCTTCGGTCAGCGTGATCTGCCGACCGCCGCGATCGAACAGGCTGCAATCGAGTTGCTGTTCGAGCAATGCGATGCGCTTGCTGATGGCTGGTTGAGTTAAATGCAATTGCTCGGCGGCGGCAGAAAACGAGCCGGTTTCGGCGACCGCAGCAAAAGCCTGCAATAGTTGCGTGTCCACAAATCAATCCATTCTCAACAGGAATCGTTTCTATAAAAAATATGAATTTGTTTTATTTGTCAATGGTTTCTAAACTGCGCTTCCGCTCAAGACTTATGCGAAGGATGGTGTGGCGACTTTTGGGACCGTCAGCGGCAGGGAGGTCGCTGACGAGCTACATGGATGTACTTGTCGCGTGTCCCGGAAGTCGCCACACCATCCTTAGCCGCACGATAACAAAGGCAGGCATCTATGACAGGCAAAACGCTCTACGACAAATTGTGGGACGCGCATTTGGTAAAGATGCGCGATGACGGCACGGCCTTGATTTATATCGATCGCCAGTTGCTGCATGAAGTGACATCGCCGCAGGCCTTCGAAGGTTTGCGTTTGGCGAGCCGGAAGCCGTGGCGTATCGACGCCAATATTGCGACGCCTGATCACAATGTGCCGTCCTCGGTCGAAGAGCGTAAAGCGGGTATCGCCGGCATCGCCGATGAAATATCGCGGATTCAAGTGCAAACGCTCGATGAAAACTGCGATGACTTCGGCATCAAGGAATTCAAGATCAACGATGCGAACCAGGGCATTGTGCATGTGATCGGCCCGGAGCAGGGCTTGACCTTGCCCGGCATGACGATCGTTTGCGGTGATTCGCACACGGCAACACACGGCGCGCTCGGCGCGCTTGCGCACGGCATCGGCACATCCGAAGTCGAGCATGTGCTCGCTACTCAATGTTTGATTCAGAAAAAATCGAAAAATCTGTTGATAAAAATCGACGGCAAACTCGGCGTCGGCGTCACGCCGAAAGATGTAATTCTCGCGGTGATCGGTGAAATCGGCACCGCCGGCGGCACCGGTTACGCGATCGAATTCGGCGGCGAAGTGATTCGCACCATGTCGATGGAAGGACGCATGACCGTGTGCAATATGGCGATCGAAGCAGGTGCGCGCGTCGGTATGGTCGCGGTCGACGACATCACGCTCGATTATGTAAAAGGCCGTCCGTATGCGCCGAAAGGCGAGCAATGGGATCAAGCAGTCGCTTATTGGAAAACATTGCACAGCGATGCCGATGCGAAATTCGATCGTGTCGTTGAAGTTGACGGCGCATCGATCAAGCCACAAGTGAGCTGGGGCACATCGCCAGAGATGGTTGTCGCAGTCGATGCGAATGTGCCGAGCCCGTCGGATTTTGCCGATGATGTGAAACGTCGCGCTGCCGAACGCGCGCTCGAATACATGGGTTTGCAAGCGGGCCAGCCGATCACCAGCATCAAGCTCGACCGCGTGTTTATCGGCTCGTGCACGAATTCGCGCATCGAAGATTTACGCGCTGCGGCAAATGTGGTGAAAGGAAAAAAAGTTGCGTCGACCATTACGCAGGCGCTGGTTGTGCCGGGTTCCGGTCAAGTAAAAGCGCAGGCGGAAAAAGAAGGGCTCGACAAGATTTTCATCGAAGCCGGCTTGGAATGGCGCGAGCCGAGCTGCTCGATGTGTCTCGCAATGAACGCAGATAAATTATTGCCGGGCGAACATTGTGCGGCGACGTCTAACAGAAACTTCGAGGGGCGCCAGGGCTTCGGCGGACGCACCCATTTAGTGAGTCCCGCCATGGCCGCTGCGGCAGCAATTGCCGGGCATTTTGTCGATGTGAGAGAACTCGATATTCGGGAGGCCGTGTAATGAAGCCATTTACCGTATTGAACGGCGTCGCCGCGCCGATGGATCGCGCGAATGTCGACACCGATATGATCATTCCGAAGCAGTTTTTAAAATCGATCAAGCGCAGCGGCTTCGGTCCGAATCTGTTCGACGAATTACGTTATCTCGATGAAGGTCAGCCCGGTCGAGACAATAGCCATCGTCCGTTGAACCCGGATTTTCCTCTGAATTTTCCGCGCTATAAAAACGCCTCGATATTGCTCGCGCGCGAAAACTTCGGTTGTGGTTCGAGCCGCGAACACGCGCCGTGGGCGCTGGAGGATTACGGTTTCCGCTGCGTGATCGCGCCGAGCTACGCCGATATTTTCTTCAATAACTGTTTCAAGAATGGCGTGTTGCCGATTGTGTTGAGTGCGAATATCGTCGATCAATTGTTCAAGGAAATGTACGCGCAGGAAGGCTATCAACTAACCATTGATTTGCCGGCGCAGAAAGTGCGTACGCCGAGCGGCGAGGAATTCGCATTCGAAGTCGGCGAATTCAGCAAATATTGTTTGATCAACGGTCTCGATGATATTGGCATCACGCTGAAAGATGCGGATGCGATAAAAACTTTCGAACAGAATTGGCAACAGCGCGCACCGTGGCTGTTCACTCCGTTGCAATAAACGGTCTGCGATAACGATTTCGATTTTGGAGAAAAGCATGAGCAGAAAGGTTCTTTTAATTTCAGGCGATGGCATCGGTCCGGAAATCATGGTCGAGGTGCGCAAGGTACTCGATGTGGTCGATCGTCGTTTCAGTTTGGGCTTGAGCTACGATGAAGCGCTGATGGGCGGCGCAGCAATCGATGCGACCGGCGGTCCATTGCCGGAAGAAACGCTGACGAAAGCACGCGCTTGCGATGCAATTTTGTTTGCCGCGATTGGTGGACCGAAGTGGGATAAATTGGATCGCGCGATTCGTCCGGAAAAAGGTTTGCTGAAACTGCGCTCCGAGTTGGGATTGTTCGGCAATTTGCGTCCGGCAATTTTGTATCCGCAACTCGCGGATGCGTCATCGTTGAAAAAAGAAATTGTCGCTGGCCTCGATATTTTGATTGTGCGCGAATTGACCGGTGGCATTTATTTTGGCGAGCCGCGCGGCATTCGCACATTGGCGAACGGCGAGCGCGAAGGTTTCAATACCGATAAATATTCGGAATCCGAAGTGCGCCGTGTCGGCAAGCTCGCGTTCGAGCTGGCGCGCAAGCGCGGCAAGAAGGTGTGCTCAGTCGATAAATCGAACGTGCTTGAATCGACGATTCTGTGGCGCGAAGTAATGGAAGAGCTCGGCAAGGATTATCCGGATGTCGAGCTGACGCATATGTATGTCGATAACGCATCGATGCAATTGGTGCGTGCGCCGAAACAATTCGACGTGATCGTTACCGGTAATTTGTTTGGCGATATTTTGTCGGACGAGGCTGCGATGCTGACCGGTTCAATCGGTATGCTTCCGTCCGCTTCGCTGAACGAAAGCGGCGCAGGTATGTACGAGCCGTGTCATGGTTCGGCGCCGGATATCGCCGGGCAGGGCAAGGCGAATCCGCTCGCAATGATGTTGTCCGCTGCGATGATGCTGCGTTATTCGCTGAACGCTTCCGAAGCGGCCGATGCGATCGAAAGCGCCATAGGCGACGTGTTAGATCAGGGGCTGCGCACGCCGGATATTCATACGGCGGGTACGCAACTGGTAAACACCGCGCAAATGGGCGACGCGGTAGCGAAAGTGTTA
>CAMLJR010000093.1 GCA_946480345.1 uncultured Spongiibacteraceae bacterium | reverse complement strand
TGGTTGATCTGGCGCAGCGGCTGCAACAGCGTGCCCATCGGCTCGATACGCTGGAGTTGCAACCGGCCAGCGCGGGCCGTCTGGTGCGCATGGTCGGTATGACGCTCGAAGCGGTCGGTCTGAACGTCGCAGTGGGCAGCCGCTGTTTGGTCGGCACCCGCAGCGGTCGCCAGGTCGAAGCGGAAGTGGTTGGGTTTTCCGAAGAGCGCGTGTTTCTGATGCCGGCAGAAAAATTCGACGGCATGCAGCCCGGCGCGCGCGTGATTCCGTTGCTGCGTTCGAGCCATATTCCCGTTGGTCCCGAATTGCTCGGGCGAGTTATCGATGGCGCGGCGCGCCCGCTCGATGGCAAAGGCCCGTTGGGCTGTTCCAAATACATCGATTTCGAAGGGCCGGTCATTAATCCGCTCGAACGCAAGCCGATCAGCGAAACGCTGGATGTGGGCATTCGCGCGATCAACTCGACCCTCACGGTCGGCCGCGGCCAGCGGCTGGGCCTGTTCGCTGGCTCCGGCGTCGGCAAGAGCATGCTGCTCGGCATGATGACGCGCTTCACCGAAGCGGAAGTCGTGGTGGTCGGGCTGGTCGGCGAGCGCGGCCGCGAGGTCAAAGAATTTATCGAACAGGTGCTCGATGCCGAGGGTTTGCAACGCGCGGTGGTCGTCGCATCGCCCGCCGACGATGCGCCGCTGATGCGGTTGCGTGCGGCCAATCTGGCATCGCGCATCGCGGAATATTTTCGCGATGAAGGCAAGCAAGTGTTGCTGTTGATGGATTCGCTGACGCGTTATGCGCAGGCCCAGCGCGAAATCGCGCTCGCGGTCGGCGAGCCACCCGCGACCAAAGGTTACCCGCCATCGGTATTCGCCAAATTGCCGGCACTGGTCGAACGCGCTGGCAACGATGCGACCGGCAAGGGCTCGGTTACCGCGTTTTATACGGTGTTGACCGAAGGCGATGACCTGCAAGACCCGGTGGCCGATTCCGCGCGCGCGATTCTCGATGGCCACGTCGTGCTGTCGCGCGTGCTTGCCGATGAAGGCCACTATCCTGCCATCGACATCGAGGCCTCGATCAGTCGCGCCATGCCGAATGTGGTTTCCGAGGAACATCTGAAAACGATGCAGCGGCTGAAGCAGTTGTATTCGCGCTACCAGCAGAGTCGCGACTTGATCGCCGTCGGCGCGTATGTGCCCGGCGCCGATCCCGATACCGACGAAGCGATTCGAATGCTGCCGCATATTCGTCATTTTCTGCGCCAGGGTTTGCGTGAGTCGGTTTCGTTTCCAGATAGCGTCGAGCAGTTGAATCAATTGCTCGCCGGCGATGGAGCGGCCTGACAATGCCGCAAAAAAGTTCGAAACGGTTGCAGACGTTATTGCGGCTCGCCGAAATGAAAGAGCAGGCGGCGGTGCGTCAATTGGGCGCAACGATCGAACGTCTGCATCAGGCACAGCAGCAGAGCGAACAACTTGCTCAGTACGAACAGGATTATCGCGAGCGTTACGTCGATCAGGGCGGCGCGCAGCCGGTAAGCCGGCAATTCTTGATGAATTTCAGCGGTTTTTTTCGTCAGCTTGAAAATGCGCAAACGCAGCAGGGCAGCATGATTATGCGGCGCGAGCGCGAGCGCGAAATGGCCCGCAAGCATTGGATCGAGCTGCATGCGAAGCGGCAGCTACTCGCCAAAGTGCGTGAACGGCGACTTTTGGTGGAAGCGCTGGCTGCCGAGAAGAAGCTCCAGAGCGAAATCGACGATCGCTCGGCGCGCAGCGCGTTTCGTAACCGCGAATAAGATTTTGCTTTTGTTTTTCATAGCCGGCGCATTCGCTGCCGTGCGGTTCGTAGACTTTTTTCGCGCGGTTTCCCCACAATCGCCCTGTCGAGATGCGTTCTAACGTATTGGGTTTGCCGCGCTACTCGTCTATGCTTTCGCTGGCGCGACGGCATTGCGTCATGTGCGAGGAGATTCTGAATGCCCATCACTTCCAAACTTACCGCCGATAATTCCGAGCTGACTATTACAGTCAGCGGGCGCTTCGATTTCAGTGCCCATCAGGAATTTCGCAAGGCCTACGAGCGGCCTGGCGATAAGCCGAAAAAAATCGTGATCGACATGAGCGACGCGAATTATCTCGATAGTTCTGCGCTGGGCATGTTGCTGTTACTGCGCGATTTTGCCGGCGGCGAGAAAGCGGATATCGCTATCGTCAATTGCAATTCCGAAATCAAGAATATTTTTGCAGCATCGAACTTCGATCAATTATTTGCCATTTCCTGATTCTCCGGTGGCTAACCCAATCGTCAAAAGGGTATTTGACTTGCGTTTTGGCGGCTTGCCAGTAACGGATTTCTAATGAGCGTTGCATCTCAGCATTTGAATAGCGACACCATCCTCGAGCTGCGCGCGGTAATGGGCGATGAATTCGCCAATCTGCTGCGTACCTTCGCCACCGACAGCATTATGCGTATCGAACATATTGAGCGCGCCGCCGCACAGGCGGATGCCGATGCGCTGCGGCGTGCCGCGCACAGCTTCAAAGGCAGCTCCGGAAATATGGGTGCGTTGAAATTAAGCGAGCTATGCAAGCACATCGAGGAATTTGCACGCGATGGCGAGCTGGCGCAATGCACACCGCTGATCGCCGAATTGCGCGATGAGTTTGTTCACATCCAGCGCGAACTGGATGCGCTGCTGGCCTGACTTCGTTATTGGCAGACTCCTTGCTCTTGTCCCCGTACTGATATTTGGTCGAGGAACTTTGCATGAGCACTTCCGTTTCATCGTCGCCTATTACGCTGCTGCTCGGCGGCGCCGCTCCCGCTGCGATTTCCCCCGATGCCGCTGGCAGCCAGGCCAGCAATGGCAAGGCTTCCGGTGGTTTTGATCTGCTGTTGTCGGCGCTTGCCGGCCAACAGAATTTGTTGTCGATGATCGCGTCGCCGGTAGCCGACACCGCTATCGACGCGGCCATCACAACCGGTGAGGCGGCGAACCCAGCGGCAACCGAAGGCGAAGAAAGTGGCATTGTATTGCCGATCGCCGGCATGTTTTTGCCGTTTGCCGCAGCGCCGATGAAGACTGCCGAAGCACCGATCCATGCAAGTAAAAATTCAGACGGCGACGATAAAGAATCATCGAGCGAAGACGACGCCGGTATTGCATTGCTGAACGTTAGTGCGGCTGCGCCAGCCACTCCGCTTAACGTCGCCCAACCGTCGGCGACTACCGATGCAGCAATGAACACAGAAGCAGCGATGGTCGAACTTGCTGCGATAGCAGGCGCCGCCGCGAATACCACCAAGTCCTCGAAGGCAGGGCGCGATGCTAGTGCAAACGTTGTCGCTGCAACGCAAATCGCAGGCGACAAATCTGGGGCTGTCGCAACCGATGACGGCATCAATAACCAGTTAACGATCCCGAACGCGGTTGTCGATGCGGAAGGTGGCGATGCGGTTGGCGGTTTTGACGCGCTGATGAAGCAGTTCGATATGGCAACATCGCGAACAGACACAAATAGCGCTTCCGGTGGTGTCGTACAGCTCGGTGAAGTACGCAATGTGGCGCCCGCGTCCACGCACACAGCGGCCACAACTTCCGCGGCTACGACCGCTACTGTGTCCGTGCCGGTTGGCGCGAACGGATGGGACGATGCAGTTGCCGATAAAGTGATGTGGTTCAGCGCGAATAAAATCAATAGCGCCGAAATTCACTTGAATCCATCGGATCTCGGTCCCGTGCAGGTACGAATCAGCACCCAGAACGATCAGACCACCGTGGCATTCAGCAGCCCGCATGCCGCAGTGCGCGAGGCGCTCGATCAAGCACTGCCGCGTTTGCGCGACATGATGGGCAGCCAGGGTATTCAACTCGCCGATGTCAGCGTCGGCGGTCACGGTGCCGAGCGTCAGCAACATTCGCGTGATAACGGTTACGCGAACAATGCCTTGCCAACGTATTTCGCCGATGACGAAACCAGCGAGCCTGTTGCGGTTTCGACTGTGAACGGTGGAAAAATTTCGCGCTCCGCTGTCGACGCGTACGTATAAAGCAGTGGCCTTGATTTCAAGGCTGCTGTTATTTTCAAGATCACTGCGATTTAACGGCGACTGGGATTTCAAAGTCGCTGCACCGAATGACAATGGATTTTTTCAACGCGTATATCAGTGCACTTTATGTACTGATATACGCGGACTCGCTTCTGTCGAGATTCAGTCGCTTCGCAATACCATTCTGCACACGTGATGATTACGTCATCATTTCTCCAGTAATTGCTGCTCTTTGAATTACACTCTCTACGCACTTTTCGAGGGAATCCGCGAGGATTCCGTGGCATAGGTTTTGCTCAAGGCAGTAATGGGCCGGATGAGCGTCGGAAGTTTGGCATGGCGACTAAAGAAAAAATCGTAGAAGAAGCGGAAGAAGACGAAGGCGCAGCGGCGGTAGAGCCAGAGGCTGCGGCCAAAAAAAAGAAGCTGATTATGTTGGGCGGTATCGGCGTCGTATTGCTGTTACTCGCCGGCGGCGGCACCTGGTTTGCGTTGGGATTACTCAGCGATAAACCGGCCACCGAAGAAGCGGCGAATGCTGACGCGGAACATGAAGCGGAAAAAGGCGCGCCCGAAGAAGCGCATGACACCGGCAAAAAACCGGCCTTATATGCGTCGCTCGATCCTGCGTTTCTCGCGAATTACTCGGTCGGCGGTCGTCAACGTTATTTGCAAGTATCGCTGGCCGCATTGACGCGTGATGATAAAGCCAACGAAGCATTACGTGCGCACATGCCGCTGGTGCGTAATCGCATCGTTATGTTGTTAAGCGGCGAATCGTTCGAACAGTTGCAAACCGACGATGGCCGCGTGCAATTGCAGCAAAAATTATTAGCGGCAATTCAGGAAATTCTGAAAAAAGAAACCGGCGAGCCGGGCATTGAGCAAGTGTTTTTTACGCAGTTCGTTGTGCAGTAATTCGAAGCGCGTTCGCATAACGAAAACATGCATTAATATCGTCTCTAACACTAAGTACGTAGTTACTAAAGAATTCGTTAACCGCTTCATAAACAGCAAGCAAAACAGCGAGAGCGACAGTGCAAGATTTATTATCGCAGGAAGAAATCGATGCGCTGCTGCACGGCGTCGATGATGGCGATGTCGAAACCGATCCGGACGTAGAACCCGGCGAAGCGCGCTCCTACGATCTCACCAGCCAGGATCGAATCGTGCGCGGGCGCATGCCCACGCTTGAAATGATCAACGAGCGTTTTGCGCGTTACACCCGCATCAGTCTGTTTAATTTATTGCGCCGTAGCGCGGATGTTGCCGTCGGCGGTATTCAAATTCAAAAGTTTGGCGAATACGTTCATACACTCTACGTGCCGACCAGTTTGAACATGGTGAAGCTGCGTCCTTTGCGCGGCACTGGTCTGATCATTCTCGACGCGAAGCTCGTTTTTAAACTGGTCGATAATTTTTTTGGCGGCGATGGCCGCCACGCAAAAATCGAAGGTCGTGAATTTACTCCGACCGAATTGCGCGTCGTGCAAATGGTATTGCAACAGGCGTTCGTCGATCTGAAAGAGGCATGGAAAACGATCGTGCCGATCGAGTTCGAATACGTGAACTCCGAAGTCAATCCGTCGATGGCCAACATCGTCAGCCCGAGTGAAGTCGTTGTGGTGAGCACATTCCACGTCGAGCTCGACGGGGGTGGCGGCGATATGCACATCACGCTGCCCTACGCGATGATCGAACCGATTCGCGAAACACTCGATGCAGGTATGCAGAGCGATGTCGATGATGTCGACGAGCGTTGGGTGCGTGCGTTGCGCGAAGATGTGGTCGGCGCTGCGGTAGAGGTGAATACGACCATTGCCGAAAAAGAAATTTCGCTCCGCGATATTATCGATCTCGAAGAGGGCGATGTTATTCCAGTCGATGTTCCCGAAAAATTAATACTGACGGCTAACGGCGTACCGGTGCTATACGCCCGGCTAGGGCAGTCGCGCGGTAATCTCGCGTTGCAGATTCTCGATAAAATCGATCGTGGCAATTAAATGAGCTGACACGCGTTAAAACGAAACGACGACGCGAGTCATCCAGCGAAGCAAGTTGAGGAAACGTTATGAGCGACGATACCGATCAGGACAAAATGGCCGAGGAATGGGCGGCGGCCATGGCCGAGCAGGGCGATAACGAGCAGGACGATATCGATGCGCTGCTCAACGGAGCCGCACCTGTGCCGGTGGCCGCACCGAAGCCGCAAGCCGAGCGTGCGCCGCTCGATGAATTCGATCCTACTGCACGCACGCAGCGCAATGGCGCCCCCGATCTCGATGTCATTCTCGATATTCCGGTGCGCATTTCGATGGAAGTTGGCAATACCGAAATTACGATTCGCAATCTGCTGCAATTGAACCAGGGCTCGGTGATCGAACTCGATCGTCTTGCCGGCGAACCGCTCGATGTATTGGTTAACGGAACGTTGATCGCGCATGGCGAGGTCGTCGTGGTCAATGAAAAATTCGGTATTCGCATGACCGATGTAATCAGCCCATCCGAACGTATCAAGAAGTTGCGGTGATGGCGTTGCGCGCTTACGCAGTCATCGCGCTGTCGTTATTTTTTTCGGCGCTCGCGAGCGCGGCGGATGCGCCGGCTAAAACCAGCTCTGCGCCTGTAAGCGCAAATCCGCTCGGCATGGTGTGGGGAATATTATTTTTATTAGCGCTGGTAGTCGGCGCGTGGTGGCTTATCAAACGCATGGGCGGGTTGCCGATGCAGCTCAATCGCAGCATGAAAGTCGTGGCCGCTTTGTCGGTGGGGCCGCGCGAACGTGTAGTGCTCGTCGAAATTGGCGGCCAGCAATTATTGGTTGGCGTCGCGCCGGGACGCGTCAATCTGCTGCATCGTTTCGAACAGCCGGTCATTGCCAGCGATACGTCCGCGGATAGTTTTGGCGACAAAATTCGGCATGTCATGCAACAGGTCGGGCCGAAATGAATGCATCGATAGCTTTATTCGCCCGATGGTTCGCGCCATTGCTCATCGCAATCGCAGTATGTTGCGGTACGACGGTGGCGCATGCGCAGGCAAATCCTCCCTCATCCAATCAACAGAAAACCAGCAATCTGCTGCCGGGCATTCCGGCCGTGCAGGTAAAAAGCAACCCCAACGGTACTCAGGACTACACCGTCACGCTGCAAATTCTCGGCGTCATGACGGTGCTGACATTGCTGCCGTCGTTTTTGATGATGATGACGGCATTTACCCGCATCATCATCGTGCTATCGATTTTGCGGCAGGCGATTGGTTTGCAAAACGCGCCGTCGAATCAAATTCTGCTGGGCCTTTCGCTGTTCTTGACGATTTTCATCATGCAGCCGGTATTCGAACGCGTGAATACCGATGCCTTGCAGCCGTATCTGAACGAAAAAATGACATCGATGCAGGCGTTGGAAAGCGCGTCGGTGCCATTCCATGATTTTATGTTGAAGCAAACGCGGGAATCCGATATCGCGTTGTTTATGCGTATCTCCAACACGCCCGCCGTGGCGACGCCGCAGGAAGTGCCGTTCTTCGTGCTCGCTCCGGCATTTCTCACCAGCGAATTGAAAACCGCTTTTCAAATCGGCTTCGTGTTATTCATTCCGTTTTTGATCATCGATCTGGTCGTAGCGAGCGTGTTGATGGCGATGGGTATGATGATGTTGTCGCCGGTAATTATTTCGCTGCCGTTCAAAATCATGCTGTTCGTGTTGGTTGACGGTTGGGCGCTGACCATCGGCAGCCTCGTGTCGAGTTTCGGTTGATATGTCTCCCGACGTCATTCTCGATTTATTCGCGCAGGCATTGATGCTGGTCATCATGATGGTCAGCGTGCTGGTCGTGCCGGGTTTGATTATCGGTTTAGTGGTCAGCACGTTTCAGGCGGCCACGCAAATTAACGAGCAGACGTTGAGTTTTTTACCGCGTCTGATTGTTACGCTCGTCGCGATCATGCTGGCCGGCCCGTGGCTGCTGACCAAGCTCACCGATTTCACCAATAATTTGTTGATGAACATCACTCACTACATTGGCTGAAAGCAGTAAACAGCCGATAGAACAGCAATTGGGTCGATAGATCCCGGTCGATAGAAAGAAGCCATTCGGGCTGAAAGAAAGCTTTCCGGACTGAAAGAGAAACATTTTGTTCGAACTCGATATCGCCGCATTGCAACACTGGCTCCGCCAATTCATGTGGCCAATGATTCGCGTCAGTGGTTTTTGCATGATGGCGCCGATACTGGGCACCGCATTGGTGCCGCCGCGCGTGCGACTTTTATTGGCGTTGCTGATCGTGATGATGCTGGCGCCGCATCTGGAAAATGTCCCTCAGCTCGATTTCTTGTCGCCGGCAGCGGTCGTGGTGGCGGTGCAGCAATTATTGATCGGCGTGGGCCTCGCATTATTTCTGCAAATGTTAATTCAGGCTTTCGTCGTGTTCGGTCAAATCGTCGCGATGCAAATGGGTTTGGGTTTCGCGTCGTTGAATGATCCCGTCAATGGCATCACCGTTACGTCGGTCGCGCAATTTTATTTAATGATGGTGACGCTGCTGTTTCTCGGCATCAACGGTCATTTAGTGATGATCGACGTGCTGGCGGAAAGTTTTCGCACGCTGCCGATCACCGCCAATATCGGTTCCGCGCGTTTGGAAAGTTTTACCGGCGCGGCGAGTTGGATGTTCGCGGCAGCGCTCTTAATGGCGCTGCCGGCGGTCACGGCTTTGCTGGTGATCAATTGCACGCTCGGCGTTATTACTCGCGCTGCGCCTCAATTAAATATTTTCGCGATTGGTTTTCCGCTGATGCTGGTGCTTGGCATGTTGATCTTGTGGGCGAGCATGGCCGATGTGTTGCCGAATTTCGAACGCTACAGCGATGAAATTCTACAGATGATGCGTGTCTGGATTGCCTAAAAACCATCGAATATCTCCACTGGCTATAAACCAAATTTCGATATGTGCAATCGATCTAATTCGAATAGCGCTCCATCGCGGTGCAAGGTGTATAAACCATTCGAGTGCGATGGAGTGCCTGAATGAAACGCCTATTTTTTATTGCCGACGAAATGGCGATGGTCGAACCCATCGCCGATGCCTTATATAGCGCCGGTATCAGCGCGTGGAATTTTCACGTGATCAGCAAGGACGACGCGGGGATGTATTGCCACCGTTCGCGCTCCACATCGCCATTGCATCGCATCGGCGTTATGCGTGGCAGCACCATCGGCGCGCTATGTGGTTTTCTGGTCGGTTTGTTCGCTGCAATCGCAGCGGTTTTATTGTTGCCGCTATCGCTGCTGCAAAATCTCGTGCTCTTTGCGGCAGCCACGTTTACACCGACGTTGATCGGCAGTTGGCTCGGAGCGATGGTGGGCAGGGCGCTGCAGGATCGTCAAATCGCGCGCTTTTATAATTTGATCGAACACGGTCATGTGCTGCTGATCATTGACGTCGATCGAATGCATCGCCCTAAAGTTGAACAACTATTGCGATCGTTTCCGATTCGTACTGCCAGTAATAATGTCGCTCCTGCCTCGATAAAAATGCGCTGCGCATAACCGCAATTATTTTTCGCCATATCCCGACTTATTCGATACCTCTAAGTTTTCGATACCGCTAAGTCTTCGATATCTCTAAGTCGCGGCACGGACGTTGCTCTCTTTGCTGGATTGTCGAAGTGCGCCAATAAATCGGCGGCATCGGTTTGATTCCCAGGTAGTTAGACCCGCAAAGGTGAGTGAGTGGCGGAAAGCGAAAGCGGTCAGGAACGCAGCGAAGAGGCTACCGGTAAGCGCGTCGAAAAAGCGCGCGAGGAAGGCCAGATCGCGCGTTCGCGTGAATTGAATACGATGTTCGTGCTGATGACCGGCAGCGGTGGCTTGATCATGTACGGCCCCTCGCTGGCTAACGCGCTGCGCGAATTAATGCGTTCCAATCTCGATGTGCCGCGTGCGGTCGCGTTCGATACCAATCTATTGCACTCACATCTACAGCAATCGATATTTTCTGTCGGCAATGCATTGTTGCCATTACTCGTGCTTTTGCTGATCGGCGCATTGGCCGGTCCCATCCTGATGGGCGGCTGGTTGTTTTCGACCAAGGCGTTGATGCCGAAGGCTAGCCGCCTGAATCCAATGTCCGGTTTGCAGCGAATGTTTTCGATGCAGGCGCTGGTCGAGCTGGTGAAATCGCTCGCCAAATTTTTGGTGTTGGCCGGCCTCGGCGTGGTGCTGATCAATTCGATGAAAGCGCAATTGCTGACGCTCGCGTTTCAACCGCTGGAACCCGCGTTGGCGAGCGCGTGGAGCATGGCGGCTTGGGCGGTGCTCGGTGTCAGCAGCGGCATGATTGCGATCGCGCTGATCGATGTGCCGTATCAGCTGTTCGATCACAATAAAAAATTGAAAATGACCAAGCAGGAAGTGAAGGACGAAATGAAGGAGTCGGAAGGCCGCCCCGAGGTGAAGGGCCGCATTCGTCAACTTCAACGCGAATTCGCGCGGCGCCGCATGATGGAAGCGGTACCCAAAGCCGATGTGATCATCACCAACCCCGAGCACTTTTCCGTTGCGCTGCGCTACGACGGCAGTCGCGGCGGCGCGCCGATCGTCGTGGCGAAGGGCAGCGATCAGATCGCGATGAAAATTCGCGAAATCGGCAATGCGCACAAAGTGCCGTTATTACCGGTGCCAATGCTGGCGCGGGCGCTGTACTACACCACCGATCTCGACCGCGAAATTCCGGCGCCGTTGTACATGGCGGTCGCGCAAGTGCTCGCGTATGTCTTCCAGATCAAAACGTGGCGTGCCGGCCAAGGCCGCAAACCGCAGTTGCCGGATGAATTGCCAATACCGCAGGACATGATGTTCGACCAGAAGGGTAAGCGCGTTTAGCCAATTAGCGGGCGATTAAACGTAAAACGCAAAAGTTGGAGAGCCGTTTGCACTAACCCTTCGCGAAGCTTAATTCGCGTCGATAATTTGACTGGTGCATGCGCATGGCAAGAGCGGCAATCAATTCCCAACCGTCATTTCTGACGAACCTGCGCGGACTCGGGCGCGGCAATCTCGGCATTCCGATTATCGTGCTGGCACTGCTCGGCATGATGACGCTGCCGGTGCCGCCGCTGCTGCTCGACATATTTTTCTCATTCAATATCGCGTTGTCGATTGTCATCCTGCTGGTGGCGGTGTATTCGCTGCGGCCGCTCGATTTCGCGGTTTTCCCCACCATGCTGTTGGTCGCGACACTGCTGCGCCTCGCGCTGAATATTGCATCGACGCGGGTCGTACTGCTGCACGGTCACGATGGCGGCGATGCGGCGGGTAA
>CAMLJR010000092.1 GCA_946480345.1 uncultured Spongiibacteraceae bacterium | reverse complement strand
ATCAACAATCGGCAGCTAAGCGCAAACGCATTGCAGTTGCAGAAGCGCGAACGCAGCGCGGCGCGCGATAGCTTGCAGCAACCGCCGGCGCAACCGTTCGTGCGCGTGACGCGCGTGCTGAATCTCGATCTCGACTGGATCGTCACGACGCGTGTCGAACGCATTGCGCCCGAGCAAGGCGCGATCAATCTATCGATTCCTTTGTTGCCGGGCGAAGCGATTATCGGCGGTAACGTCGAGGCAAATAACGGCAAGGTTGCAGTCAGCCTCGGTTCGCAACAGCCAACGCTCGAATGGCGCTCGGTGTTGAAACCGGCCAAGCAACTGCAATTGCAAGCCGCCGACAATTCGCCGTGGGTAGAAAGCTGGATTGTTGCACCGTCGCCGCGCTGGCATGTCGCTGGCGAAGGCTTGACGCCGATTAAAGCCGAGCGCGGCGCAGATTGGGTGTGGCAGCCGTGGCCCGGCGAAAAGCTCACGGTCAGCGCCGCTCAGCCGGCTGCGGTAAAAGGCGCGACGACGACCGTCGAAAATGCGCAATTGCATTTGCAGCCCGGCAAGCGTGGCAGCGATTTCACCGCGACATTAGCGATCACCAGTAGTACCGGCGGCGATTATCGTCTGCAATTGCCCGAACCGGCACAGGTCAAGCGCATCGCCGTTAACGGCGTGGATGTCAGTCAGGCGCGCGCCGATGACAAAATCGTATTGCCGTTGACGCCGGGGCAAAATCAGATCGATGTGCAATGGCAATTGACGCGCGGCATCGGTGCCATTACGCGCACGCCGGCGCTCGCGCTCGATACCGCTGCCAGCAATATCACGTTGCAATTGACACTGCCGCAGGATCGCTGGCCGCTATGGATCGCCGGGCCGCGTCTCGGTCCCGCGATGTTGTATTGGGGCGTGCTGGTTGTTATCGCGATGGTGGCGGTGGTGCTCGCGCAAATCGTGCGGCGCGCGCAGTTGTCGATCCCGCTCGGGCTCACGCAATGGCTATTGCTCGGTATCGGCATGAGCACGATCGCAACGGTCGGCAGCTTGCCGGTGGTGTTATGGTTCTTCGCGCTCGAAGCGCGGCGTCGCTATGGCTTGCCGCAGCAGCGTTATCGTTACAACCTCGTGCAAGTCGGGCTGGTGTTGTTGACGTTAATCGCGGCGATGAATTTGCTGGCGGTGATTCCGCGTAGTTTGTTATCCGCACCGGATATGCAGGTGGTCGGTAACGCGTCGTGGAATTATTTCTATCAGTGGTATCAGGATCGCAGCGCCGAACAATTACCGCAGGCTTTGGTGTTCAGCGTGCCGCTGTGGATTTATCGATTGGCGATGCTGCTCTGGTCGATGTGGCTGGTGTTTGCATTGCTGCGCTGGATCAAATGGGGCTGGCAGATTTTCGCGGCCGGCGATCTATGGCGCTCGAAACCACCGGTAGCGGAAACCGCACCGATACCCACTTCCACACAAACGCCCGCGGAGTAATCGATCGCAATGTCAGCTGAACAATCGCAATTGATTTTGCTCGCCGTCTCGCAGGTGTTTTATGCCATAGCGGTGGTGGTCGCATTGCTGGTGATCGATACCGGCAAACGCGAGTACGTGCCGCATCTGGCGGCGCTGATGTTGATCGGATTGTTGGGCTTTACCGCCGCCGGTTTCGTCGCGCTACCGACCGCCATCGCCGCGATGATCGTGTTCACGCTGGTTGCCACGGTTTATCTGACGCTGTCCGAGCGCTGGAAGCGGCAGGTGCGTTATGGCGGCATGGTGCTTGGGTTGCTCGCAGGCTTTCATCTGGTGCCTGGCATCGCGACTGTGCCGCTATATTCGCGCTGGTGGGAATACGGCAGCAAATTGCTTGCGTTCGATTTTCCGATCGATAAGGCCTACGCGGGTTTGTTGCTTGCGTTGATCGCGGCGCAATTCCATCCGCAAAAACAGGACTGGCGTTATTTATGGATTCTGCCGGTGGGATTGTGCGCACTCGTGTTGCTGGTGTTGTTGCTCGGTCATCCGATGGATCCGACCTTGCCGAAATACGCAGCGGCGTTCCTGTTCGTGCATTTGCTCGAAGTGTGTTTCGCCGAAGAGTTATTTTTCCGCGGCGCGTTACAGCGCGAATTAATGCTGTACCTCGCGCCGATACCCGCCATCGTGATTACCGCAGTGCTGTTCGGTCTCGTGCATGTGTATCGCGGCTGGGAATTTGTCGCACTCGGCACGTTAGCGGGTTTGCTGCACGGCGTTCTGTATTGGCGCACCGGTGTGTTGTCGCTCAGTGTACTAAGTCATTTCGCAGTGAATATTCTTTGGATAATGCTGTTCCCGAGTGTCGGCAACTAAATCCAGAATCTCCTTCAAAATTGCGGTGCTTGCGCTCCCGTTTTTGAAGGAGGGTTCTAGGTATTACGTTTGTTATTCATCTCGTCTTCGAGCTCCGCCTGGTAGTGGCGGCAGTATTCGACCAGTGCATCGGCGGAGAGCGGTGGGCTGAAGAAATAACCCTGGCCATAATCGCAGCCGGACTCGCGCAGGAATTTATATTGCTGATCGGTTTCGATACCTTCGGCGACCACTTTATAACGCAGCTTGTGCGCCATCGCGATTACGGCGGCGGTAATTTCCATATCGTCGGTATCGCGAGGAATATCCATCACGAACGAGCGGTCGACTTTGATGACGTTGACCGGCAACCGCTTCAAATAACCCAGCGACGAATAGCCGGTGCCGAAATCGTCAATCGATAAACCGACGCCCAGCGCTTTCAGATTGTTCAGCAGATCGACGGTATCTTCGAGGTTTTCCATCAACATGCTTTCGGTCAGTTCAAGTTCGAGCTGCGCCGGTCGTAAGCCAAATTCGATCAGCGTTTCGCCGATGAATTTAACCAGCTGGATATCCTCGAATTGTTTTACCGATAAGTTCACTGCCATGACGGCGCGATTGTTTATCAGCTTCGCGTCACTGAGTTCGCGCATCTGGCGACACGCAGTACGGAGAATCCAACGGCCGAGCGGAATAATCAACGAAGTTTCTTCGGCGACCGGAATGAATTCGGCAGGGCTCACCATGCCGCGCTCGGGGTGCGGCCAGCGCACCAGCGCTTCGAAACCGACGAGCTGGCCGCTGATCAGATCGATCTGCGGCTGGTATTGCAGCATGAACGATTGCTGATCGATCGCGACGCGCAGCTGCTGCACGGTATTTAAATGTTTGACCAGCAGCGTATTCATTTCGGCCGTGAAGAATTTGAAATTGTTGCGGCCTTCGTCTTTCGCTTTATACAGCGCGAGATCGGCATTTTTAATCAGCACTTCGGCGCTATTGCTGTCCTCGGGCGCCATCGAAATACCCAGGCTTGCGCTGATACTCATCTCCTGATCGTCGAGCAGCACCGGTTTGCTCAGCGCCAGCAGGATTTTGTCGGCAATCGCGGACACCGTTAGCGTATCGGGGACGTTCGGCAGAATGACGGCGAACTCATCGCCGCCGAGGCGTGCGACGGTATCGGTGAAGCGCACGCAATGCTTGAGTCGCTCCGACACCACGGTCAGCAATGCATCGCCCGAATCATGGCCCATCGAATCGTTGACGTGCTTGAAGTGATCGAGATCGATCAGGATCAATGCGACGCCGGCGCCCGTGCGGGGAATATTGCCGAGCATATGTTCGAGCCGGTTGCGGAACAGGCGACGATTGGCAAGGCCGGTGAGCGTGTCGTAAAACGCCATTTGTTCGAGCTGATCGTAGGCCTGCTTCAGTTCGGAAATATCCGAGAGCGTGCCTAAAAATCCGATCTGTTCATTATTCATGTCGACCATTGGCGCAACATCGCCTGTCACCCATTTCAACGTGCCATCGGGCAACATCAGGCAGCAGTCGATATTCGTGTGGCCGGCATTTTTATGAATCAGCAGTTGGAACTGCTCGGCGATGCGGCGCTTGTCGTCGGGATGCACCGCATTTAACCAGCCCTGTTCGAGCAGCACATCGCCGCCGAGGCCGGAAATCTTGCACATCTCTTCGTTGGCATAAATGCAGTTGCCGTGGCGATCGAGTTGAAAAATCCCGACCTTCGACGACTCGCTGATGAGTCGGAATTTTTCCTCGCTTTCGCGCAGATTCGCATCTTCGCGTTCGATCACCGACAGCATGTGGTTGAACGAATCGACCACCTGGCCGACTTCGTCGTCGCTGAACTTGTCGGCGCGAATCGAATAATTGTCGTACTCCGCGACCAGCGCTGCGGCCTTGCCGAGCATTTTCAAAGGATGCGAGATATGGCGGGAGAGCAGAGTGCCGATCAGCACCGCGATGGCCGCCGCGATAATGACCACCGGAATCATGATCAGCAGTTTTTGCTGCTGGCGACCGTACGTTTCGTCGAGCGATGCGCGCAAGAACAGGACGCCGACGGTGGCGTTGTCGAGCTCGATCGGTTGCAGCACTTCGAGATAGCGACGACCGATATCCATTATCTGGGCCGTCGGTGTCTGCACCGGTGGGCACGTCTGTTCTTCGCTGACGTGGAAGTTCGCCAGCAATATCGGTGCGCCGACTTTTTCGGAATCAGCGCGATAGATGCAGCCCAGCACGATGCTGCTGCGGTATTGCAGCGCACCGAGGTTGTTTTGCGCGAGCGCTGCATCTTCGAACACGACAGCAGCACTGCTGCGGTTGGCGATAACGTTGGCAAGCACGCTGAATTCTTCGCGAATCACTGAACGCATGCTGTATTGGTCGTAAGCGGCGATGGCGGCAATCGTCGCGATCAGACCGATCAGGCTGGTGGCGAGCGACAACAAAATCAATTTGCTGCCGATCGACAGATTGCTCAGGCGATGGCCGAGACTTTTCGGCGTGTTGGAAGTCTTCATCTCGCGCGGCATCACTGAATCCTATGCGCGATTTCAAGCAGGTTGGCGCTGACGGAAAAACCGGTCTGCTTGGCGCGAGTGAGATTGATATCGAGTTGAACGTTGTTGCTAACGGTTACCAGACTCACCAGCCCGCCGCGCGTCAGGAAATCCTCGTCGTCGCTTACGGTGAGTATCGGCGGATAGGGTGGCGCGGCGTTCAGTAATTTGGGTGTGGCGGTGTTGTGCTGCGAAACGAACAGCATCTGGCAGTCATCGGTGGACTCCCGCTCCTGCACATAGCGAATGGCAATCATGCGGCCGCGCACCGGGCGCTCGCGCAATTTATCGAGATAGTTATCGAAGGGGTTATAGCCGTACACGCAAATTGTAATGGGGACATCTTTGGGAAGAGTTTCTTCGCCGGGCCACACAATGAATTTGCTCAGGTTGTATAAGTAGGCGGCTTTGATGCGATATTCGCGCGATAAATCTTCACCGCATGCAGGCATGGCCATTAACAGCGCAAGGAGCGGCGAGAAAGCGCGTAGCAATAAACTCGTGTGCATCTTAGTCTCAAACGACGCGACCGTCGTACCAGCGACGAATCGCGAAATCAGCTGCCCGCAACGACGCCCGTATGCCGACACCACACTTTCAACACGTGCAAAAAGCGGCTGAAACATGAGGTGAAATGCGATATGTGTTGGTCGTGCAATTCTGGCGAGCCGCTCAGGGCAGTCCAAATAGTTGCAGTGAATCCAATTCATCAGCGCCTAATCTCATATGCCCGCGCGGTATTATTGTCACAACTTCAAGACATTTCCAGTTTGTTGCGCCAACTTGCGTCGCCAAGTAGCATTTTGTCACAAAAGATGGGGCTGCCCAGAGCATCTAACGATATCGCTTAGCGGATCGGGGCCGATTATCCGAGATGAAACCGACGCCATTGAGTTTTATTACAGTTCCTTAATTTCCCTGTCGTTCGCTTGTTCGTGCGCCTGACTTCTTCGATAGTACCCGCGTTATTTTTTCAGCAATCCCGTTCCTACTTTACTCGACAACCCGTACCTACTTTACTCGGCCCGTTCTTACTTTGCTTGGAGATAGGCATGCAACGCTTCGAAAATAAAACAGCTTTGATTACAGGGGCAGCGGCGGGGATTGGTAAAGCCACGGCGGAACGTCTGGCCGCTGAGGGTGCAGACGTATTTCTCGCCGATATTAATGCCGATGGCGCAGCGCAGGTCGCTGCCGCCATAGCCGATAAATTCGGCGTGAAAGCGCTGTCTGCGGCATTCGATGCGGGCGATGCCGAATCGTGCAAGCGCATCGTCGCCGAGGCAGCCACCGCGTTGGGTAAGCTCGATATCGTTTGCAACGTTGCGGGTATTCAGAAGTGGGACCATTTCGCCGAGGTCAGCGATGCCACATGGAATCGCATGATTGCGATCAATTTGAACAGCGTGTTTTTCATTTCGCGTGAGGCGATACCGCATCTGGAAAAAACGAAAGGCAACATCGTCAATATTGCATCGGCGGCCGGTTTGATCGGCATTGCCTACAACGCGGCATATTGCGCAGCTAAATCCGCAGTGATCGGTTTGACCAAATCGATTGCCGTTGAATACGCGGCGCGCGGCGTGCGTTGTAATGTGATCGCGCCCGGTGGCGTGAAAGCAGGGCAGGCTGCGAATCCCATTCCCGAAGGCGTCGATTTCGCGTTGATCACGCGTTTATCGCCGAAAACGGGTGATATGTGCGAGCCGGAAGAAATCGCGGCATCGGTTGCTTATCTCGCATCCGACGAAGCGAAATATGTCACCGGTGCCGTATTCACGATTGATGGCGGTCAGCTCGCTGGCTGATACGTCAACAACCAATAAAAGGATAAATGACATGAAGTATCGTTTTGATCCGGAGCTCGCCGATTTCGCCGCATCGATACCCAATGAAGTTGTCGATGATCCCGTCGCCGGCCGTGCGGGTCTCGAGATCATGACTGCTGCAATGGCTCCGCATATCGATCTCACCGGTCTCAGCGTCGAAGAAAAAATGATTCCGGGGCCGACGCACGCGCCAGCAGTGAAAGTGCGTATTTATAAGCCCGAGCAGATTGCGCAAACCGCGGGGCTTTTGTACATCCACGGCGGCGGTTTCACCGTTGGCTCGCTCGATACCGAGCACTTCAGCGCTGCGATGATCGCGCGCGAGCTGAAAGCGGTGGTGGTATCGGTCGATTACCGGCTGGCTCCCGAAAACCCTTATCCGGCGGGCCTTGAGGATTGTTACGCGGCGCTGACATGGTTTTACGAGCAAGCGGCTGTACTCGGCGTGGATCGCGCGCGCATCGGTGTATCCGGGCAGAGCGCCGGCGGTGGGTTGAGCGCGGCGCTGACATTGCTGGCGCGCGATCGCAACGGTCCGAAACTGTGTTTTCAATTGCTCGGCATGCCCGAACTCGATGATCGTCTGCAAACAACCAGCATGCGCGAGTTCATCGATACGCCACTGTGGAACCGTCCGAGTGCGGCACTCAGTTGGAAGCATTATCTGGGCGCGGATTATCAGCCCGGCGGTGCCGATGTGCCGATATACGCGGCACCCGCGCGCGCTGCGGTCGATGAATTGCGCAATTTGCCGCCAGCCTACATAACGGCGATGGAGTTCGATCCATTGCGCGATGAAGACGTACTCTATGCGTTGCGTTTAATGGAAGCGGGTGTTCCGGTGGAGCTGCATACGTTTCCCGGCACCTTCCACGGTTCTGCATTGGCGATGACTGCCGCAGTCAGCCAACGCCAGGGTCGCGAAATGCTCGACGCTTTGCAGCGCGGTCTAAGACTGAGCGGCGCGGTTTGAAACTGGATGGCGCGTAACGTTATACGTTTTTTCCCAGGCAGCGCTGATAGGCTCGTACCGCATTCGCCAGTCCCAATTCGATCGCGTCCACGGTAAATGCGTGGCCGATCGAAACTTCCAGCAGATCGGGCACGGTCGCGAAGCGCGACAGGTTATGCAGATTCAGATCGTGTCCGGCATTCAATCCCAGCCCCAGCTCGGCGGCTTTTTCCGCAGCCCGGTAAAAACGGGCGAACACTGAGTCGAGATCGTCGCCCGTCGCAAACGCCTGCGCGTAGGGTCCGGTATACAGCTCGATGCGGTCGGCACCGACTTGTTTGGCAAGTTCGATCTGTGCCGGTTCTGGATCCATGAACAGGCTGACGCGAATGCCCCAGCGTTGCAGTTGCGCGATGATCGGGGCGAGCTTGTCGCCGCTGCGGGTGAGATCGAAGCCATGATCCGAGGTGAGCTGATCGTCGCTGTCGGGCACCAGCGTGCATTGCGCTGGCCTCAATTGTTCCGCGATCGCCATGAAGCCCGGGTAGTCGCTGACGCCGGTGCGGTTGCTGCGCATCGCGGGCGCGAACGGATTGCCTTCGATATTGAATTCGACCGTCAGCATCTTCGCCAACTCGATGCAATCGTCATAGCGGATATGACGTTGATCGGGACGAGGGTGAACGGTAATACCGTCGGCGCCGGCGTCGATGCACATCTGGGCGTGCGTAGTGACCCTCGGAAAGTCCGTATCGCGCGAATTGCGAATTAACGCGATCTTGTTCAGGTTGATGCTAAGCGCAGTGGTCATACAGTGATGCTCTAGGATCGACGACAGATTGTCGCTGGATTTGGCGGCACATACTGTAAGCGACAACGAATATAGTTGCGCAACCACTTAACAAGTCCTACCGTTTTGTACTGCTGTGCGTTTATCGACATCGGCGCGTCCAGTTCCACGTTCACCCATAACGATAAAATAACGGGTAGCGAAATGTCCCATCATCCGAGTCACGATGGAGCGCATATTCATCCAGGACGATTGACCACATGCTTTGTCGACGAGTACCTGAAACTCGTACGAGATCCCCAGCTATGGCAGCGCGACCTCGACGAAGCCTTGCGCAAAATAGTCGCCGCCCTAACGAAAACCCTCGCAACCCAACAGTCAAGCATCTGGTGTTTCAGCGACGCTCGCGATGCGATTACTCAACGCGTTCATTTCGATTCGGCATTGGATCGGTTCGAACACGGGCTCGAGCTGTGACGTCGCGATTATCCGCTGCGTTTCGCGGCACTCGAAGCCGGCCGTTTTGATGCGGCGACGGATGTGTCGACTTGCTCATGGATGCACGAATTCGAAAATTCGAAAGGGTGGGTTCTCGATGCGCTGATGGACTGCGCCATTTTTGTCGCCGATAAACAATGGGGTGTACTCAATGTCGGTCATGTCGGCGAGCCGCGCGAGTGGACGCAGGACGAAATCTGGTTTGCTACGTCGGTCGCCGATCTGGTAAGTCAGCTGATCACATACGACTACGTGCAGTATGGCCGCCACGAATTGCGTTTCGTTTCCGACCACCTGCCGATCGGTATCGTCAAGCTGGATGGGGACTTTAACTGTCTGGATGCAAATCCTTGCTGGCTGTCGATGGCGGGGGTGGGCGAGCTCGACGTTAGGGGCGCCGGATGGTTTAAGTCTATTCATCCCGACGATCGCGACGCGTTACGTGAGCATCTGCGCAGCGTCGCCGCGCTGCACGAGTCTGCCGATTTCGAGTGCCGTCTGATTACGCCTGAGAAAACCGTGGTCTGGGTGGCGTGTCGTTGGGCGACATTGTTCGATAGAGATAAGTTGCCGAGCGGTGTGCTCGGAACCTTCAACAACATCATGCGGCAGCGGGCGGCGTTCGAACACGAGCATCGCTATCGGATGCTGTTCGAGAATTACTCCGATGCAATTTTTCTGATCCGCGGCTCGCGATATGTCGATTGCAACGATCGTGCGCTGTCGATGTTCGGCTGTACGCGAGAGCAGATTCTGAACTGCGTTCCCTACCGGTTTTCACCCGATCTACAACCCGATGGCCAGCCATCGGTGGAGAAGGCACTGCAGAAAATCGGCGCCGCTTTCGCCGGCGAACGTCAGCTGTTCGAGTGGCGTCATTTACGTTACGACGGCACGCCATTCGATGCCGAAGTTGCGCTGATCGGTATTACCCTCGATGGCGAACCGCACTTGTTGTCGACGTTGCGCGACATTAGCGAGCGCCAGCGCGCAGAGCGCGAACTGGCAGAAAGCCATCAGCGCTTGGCCCGCATCCACAAAGCAGCGGAGCGCCTCTACGGCAAACGCGATGTCGCTGGCGTCGCGCAGGAGACGGTCTCGATTCTGGCCGAACACACCGAGCACACCGGTATTTCGGTGGTGACGTTCCACCGCTATGACGAGGACACTCAGACAGCTTGCCTGATCGGTTACAACGATCCGCTTGGGATGCTGCCGGCTCCCAGCGCTTTAAATCAAACTTTCAAATGGTCGCTCGAAGAAATTGGGACGGTGCCAACCGATTTTTCCGGTTGGAGCGATGTGACGACGTTACCGATAAACACTCGGACGCTTGATGAGCTGCTGAAGCACGGTACGAAATCGCTGGCGGTGATGTGGTTGTGCGAAGAGCAGCAACGTATCGGCGTGATTTCGCTCGAATATCCAGTTCGCGTCGAGTTTGACGAAGCTACGCAGAAGGATTTCGCAGCATTAGCCAAAGTCATTGCTATGGCATTCGCCAATGCGCTGGCGATTGCACGCTCGGATCGGCAGGCCACCGAGGACTCGCTAACCGCGTTGCCCAATCGATTTGCGTTACAGCGCGAACTCGTGCGGCTGGGGCCATATGGAGGTCTGCTGTTGCTCGACCTTGATCGTTTCAAGGAGATCAACGACGCACTCGGTCACCACATGGGCGACAAATTATTGATCGAATTAAGCCGGCGCTTGCTGCGCCTACTCAACCCCGAGAACAATTTTTTCTGTCGCCTCGGCGGCGATGAATTTGCCATCCTGGTTCGCAACGAAAACCCAACGGAATTATCGCGCACTGCCCTGAGATTACTGCGGGCCCTGCGTCGACCGTTTCAGATTGACAATCTACGGCTGGAAATTGGCGGCAGCATCGGCATCGCGGTATATCCCCAAGATGGTGTCGATGGTCACGATCTGCTGCGCTTTGCCGATGTGGCGATGTACGAGGCCAAGCGCACGGGTACACGAATCGCTTTTTATGATCGCTCTGCTCACGATCATTCGTTGCAGCGGCTGGCCATCATGCAGGAACTGCGGGCCGGCGTACTGCGCGATCAGATAGTCCTGCACTATCAACCGAAGCTCGATCTCGCCAGCGACTGTGTCGATGGTTTTGAAGCGCTGGTGCGCTGGCAGCATCCGACGCGCGGACTGTTGTCGCCGATTGATTTCGTCCCGCTCACCGAAGTCACCGATGTCATTCACTCACTCACCTCCGCAGTGTTGGATATCGCACTGGCGCAGCTGCGGAAATGGCTTGATCGCGGCATGCGCTACTCGATTGCGGTGAACCTCTCGACGCGCAACCTGATTAACCGGGATTGTTTCGATCGCGTCGAACACCTGCTGCGCAAGCACGATATCGATCCTGCATTGCTTGAACTCGAGATTACAGAAACAAC
>CAMLJR010000091.1 GCA_946480345.1 uncultured Spongiibacteraceae bacterium | reverse complement strand
GTCGGGAAAAAAACATTTGCCGAACTTGATTGCGAATCATCGATAGCAGTCCTATGTCATTAATGTTGCGCGGGCTGCGTGAGGTTCGTTTGCACCAGCGTACTGCGCAGATCGTTGACCGCCGCATGAGCGCGCGCCGTATAAGATGCCATGACCAGCGAATGATTAGCCAGCAGACCGAATCCGCCTCCATTCAATATCAGCGGCGCATAGACAGGCGTCTGGGCCTGTTCGAGATCGCGAATCGCTTCGCGCAGCAACGGCAGCGCATTGCGTTGCGTCAACACCGTCGCGTAATCGATCTCGGCGGCGCGGAGAAAATGCAGCAACGCCCAGGTGCTGCCGCGCGCCTCAAAAAACACATCATCGATCTTGCCGGCGGGTGTTAGCGGAATATCGACCGCAGTTACTGAGGACCGCACCAGCGGATTTTCCTGCGGCCGCACACAGGCGCTGAGTCGCTGCGATAAATTGCCGAGACGCGTCGCCACCTTATCGAGCCACAGGTCCAGATTCGTGCTGCTGGCATCGAATATGGCGCGCTCATCATTCGTTCCCTGCAAGCGGGCGAGATAGTCGCGCAGGTAATCGATCGCATCGCGGTACTGCGATTCGGACGACGGCAACGTCCAACTTTTGTGCGAGAAATTAAGTCGCGGCTCGGCGCGGCCCAGCGCTTCGTCTTCGGAAAGGGTTATCGTCTCGGCGACCGAGTTGAGCTGCGAGCGGCTGGTCGATTCGCGCAACACTCGCGTCAGGTCGCGCGCCTGCATCAATGCGCCGTACTCCCAGCTCGGCATGTTGTCGAGCCAACCGCCGGGCGGTGCGATGTCGTTGGCCAGCAACCCGCCGGGTTTATCGAGCAGCGTTTCGAGCACCTTGATCAGCGTGGCTGTCGTCGTCGAACCGCTCGCAAAAGGTGCGGTTTGTTTCGGCATCAGGCGGCGCGCCGCGTCCGTCACGACAAACTGGACGGGTTCGCGGCTCCAATAAATGCCAAGCGCGATCGTGACAAACAAAGAAGTGAGCACCGCCGCCACAGCAATGCGGTAAGAACGGGGATCGCCGATATGTTCGCGTGCCTCCTCGCGCCACTCCTCGGCACGACGCGTCAGTTGCCACCAGCTCATAGGGTTGCTCCGGCAATCAATGCGATGCTCCGGCCGCGCCGGTCATTTTCACAACCGGAAGCTGCGCGGAATACGATTTACCACGTTCGTCGAACAGCGTGATCGATACCTTGTCGCCTGCGTGTAACGTGCGCTTCAAGTTGATCAGCATCAAGTGATAACCGCCGGGCGCGAATTCCACCTGCCGCTGCGCGGGAATTTCCAGCCGCGATACTTTCGTCATTTGCATCATGCCGTCGGTATGTTTATGCATGTGCAGCTCAGCGGTTTGCGCGCTATCCGAAATCGCGGCGATCAAGGCGATGGGCTCTTTGCCGGTGTTCATTACCTTCATGAAGGCCGCCGTCGTGCTCTGCCCGGGGGGCATTTCGCGCACGTAACCTTCGCGTATTTGCAAGTCGCCCGCCCATACCGGCAATGCCAGTACAAGTGCCCACAGCAGACCCCATCGCTTCATCGAGTTAATCCTTTTGCCTATTGATTGCCGCGAGTTAGTTGTTGATTAACGAGAGTTAATTGTCGTCGCGAGCGCTTTCCATTTATGGTGGAAAGCGCCGGAACTATACCAGCATAGCTAGAACTCACCGGTTTGCCGGCAGGCCCCGTAACGATGAGCCCAACGCGGGAGCTGTTTCACAATTGCTCCACTCAACGCCTAAAAGTAGCTCGCCATGCGATTGAAACAACAAGCAATTGCAGGGCTTCCACTACAATCAGGCACAAATCCACTGCCGCTCGCCGGCCGCTCCAGAGATTGCTTCGCTTATGTCTTCGTTTAGTTTGCATCGACGCGCCATGACACTGCTCGCCGCTCTGTTCTCGACGCTGATGCTCGTCGCTGGCGCACAAGGCGCCACCGACCCATTCAAATCGACAGTGACGACCAAAGACGAATTTCTGCCGGTCGACGAGGCCTATCAGCTCAGCGCTGCTGTCGATGGTGACCGGGTGTTACTGCGCTGGCAGATCGCCGATGGCTACTACCTCTATCGGCATCAGTTCGGCTTCAAGACTGCGGAAGGGGCTGCGCTGAATGCCGACCTCCCATCCGGCAAGGCCAAAGTCGACGAATATTTCGGCGCGGTCGAAGTGTATTACCACGCGCTTGATGTCACCGTCAGCGGCATTCCGCAACAACCATTCACGCTCGCGGTCACCGCGCAGGGTTGTGCCGATGCCGGGCTGTGTTATCCACCGAACACGCGCTATCTCGCGATCGATCCGATCGCTAAAACCGCTGAATTCATCGCCAAACCTGCGACTGCTTCGACATCCGGCACCAAGACCAAATCGGCGCCTACCGAAACCAACACCGGCAGCTGGCTCGCCATGTTGCTGCTCGCCGCGCTCGGCGGCAGCATTCTGAATCTGATGCCGTGCGTATTCCCGGTACTGAGCCTGAAAGTGCTCGGCTTCGCCAGCCACCACGAAAAGCATCAGGCATGGCACGGCATGGCGTATACCGCCGGCGTCGTGCTGAGCTTTTTGCTGGTCGCAGTAATTCTGCTGGCACTGAAAGCAGCAGGGCAGGCCGTTGGCTGGGGCTTTCAATTGCAACAACCGTGGTTCGTCGGTGCATTGGCCTACCTCTTTTTCGCGATGGGCCTGAGTCTTTCGGGATTCTGGGAACTCGGCGGCAGCTGGATGGGCCTGGGCAATAACCTGGCAACGCGCCCCGGTTATAGCGGCAGCTTTTTTACCGGCGTGCTGGCGACACTGGTCGCGAGTCCATGCACCGCGCCATTCATGGGAAGCGCTCTCGGCTACGCCGCAACACAAAGCGCACCGAAGGCGCTCGCGGTATTTGCCGCACTCGGTTTCGGCATGGCGCTGCCAATGTTGATTCTCTGCCTGAGCCCTAAACTGCTCGCTTATGTCCCCAAGCCCGGTATGTGGATGGAACGCTTCAAGCAAGCGCTGGCATTTCCGCTGTACGCGACGGCGATCTGGCTGTGCTGGGTGGTCGGACGCCAGGGCGGCGCCACGGCGATGGCGGCAATCTTGCTCGGCGCATTAATTCTCACGCTGGGATTATGGCTGTGGCGCTTCGGGTTGATCGGTCGCAGCGTGGCAGCGGCTGGTTTCGCGCTCGCACTGGCAATACTCGCCGGCCCGTGGCTCTCGGCAAGCAAGCTGGAAACGCAAACAACGTCGCGCGAATGGCAGCCGTATAGCGAACAGGCGCTGGCCGATTTGCGGACCGCCGGCAAACCGGTATTTCTGAATGTCACGGCCGATTGGTGCATCACCTGCCTGACCAACGAAGAAGTCGCGTTAAGTAGCACAGCGGTAAAAACCGCGTTCGCGCAGAACGGCATCACGTATATGAAGGCCGACTGGACCCACTACGACGAGGTCATCACCAAATTGCTCGCGCGCTTCGGTCGCAACGGTATTCCTCTATATGTGTTCTTTCCCGCCGACAAAAACGCCGAACCGATCGTCCTACCGCAATTGCTGCGCCCTTCCACTGTCGTCGATGCCGTGAGTAATCCGAACAGCTGATCTTCGGCTTGAGCGGATTTCGCGCTATTTGCCCCGATTGTGCCCCCATCCTCGCTAATTGTGTTGCACAGCTTCCGGCGATTGATGCACAATCGCCGCCCATGTCGCGACCATCTCACCGTTGCGCGGCGCATATAACAATTCTCGGGAGCGCTCATGGCGTCGATTCTGGTCTTGCACGGACCCAATCTGAATTTGCTGGGAACCCGCGAACCTGAGATTTACGGTGCCGCCACGCTCGCCGATATCGACCGACTGCTGACGCAACAAGCGCAAGCTGCCGGGCATCAGCTCAACACTTTCCAAACCAATGCAGAACACGAACTGATCGATCGCGTTCATCGCGCGAAGACCGATGACGTAGCGTTCATTCTGATCAACCCCGGCGCCTTCACGCACACCAGCATCGCGCTGCGCGATGCGTTGCTCGGCGTCCAAATTCCGTTTATCGAGCTGCATCTTTCCAATGTGCATGCCCGTGAGCCGTTCCGTCGCCATTCGTATCTATCGGATGTCGCGGTCGGCGTGATCTGCGGTTTCGGCGCGAAAAGCTACGAACTGGCCCTACAAGCGGCGATCTCGCGAGTCGCGCCGTAATCACGTTTTTACTTCAGCCACTAATTGCAACTTCAACAACTAACTGACACGACCAGAGAGAGACGATGGATATTCGCAAAGTCAAAAAACTGATCGAATTGCTCGAAGAATCGAATATCGACGAAATCGAAATTAAGGAAGGCGAGGAATCGGTTCGCATCAGCCGCAATAACGCGAGCAGCATGGCACCGCAGTTCTATGCCGCACCGCAAATGGCTGCCGCACCGATTGCCGCTGCTCCGGCCGCCGCGCCGGTTGCTGCTGCCGCCGCAGCACCTGAAGCCAAACCTGCGACTAACGGCCATATCGTGAAATCGCCGATGGTGGGTACGTTCTATCGTTCGCCATCGCCCGGCTCGCCGAGCTTTGTCGAAGTCGGCAAGCACGTCAAAGTCGGCGATGTCATTTGTATCGTCGAAGCGATGAAAATGATGAACCAGATCGAAGCTGATAAAGCCGGTGTGGTCGAGGCAATCCTGGTCGAAGATGGTCAACCAGTCGAATTCAACCAGCCGTTGATCACCATCGTTTAATTCCCACGCAGGCAAAGAACCGGGACATTCCATGCTCGAAAAAGTCGTTATCGCCAACCGCGGCGAAATTGCGCTCCGCATCCTGCGCGCCTGTCGCGAATTGGGCATTAAAACCGTCGCGGTGCATTCCACCGTCGATGCCGATCTGATGCACGTGCGCCTCGCCGACGAATCGGTCTGTATCGGCCCGGCGCCATCGCCCAAAAGCTATCTGAACGGACCGGCGATCATCAGCGCCGCCGAAATCACCGACGCTGTCGCGATTCACCCAGGCTATGGCTTTCTCGCCGAAAACGCCGATTTCGCCGAACAAGTCGAAAAGAGCGGCTTCGTGTTTATCGGCCCAACTGCCGATGTGATCCGCCTGATGGGCGACAAAGTCTCTGCCATCGCCGCGATGAAAAAGGCCGGTGTACCGACCGTGCCCGGGTCGGATGGCCCGATCACCGAAGATCAGGACCAGACGTTGAAAGTTGCGCGTCGAATCGGCTACCCGGTCATCATCAAGGCCGCAGCGGGCGGCGGCGGACGCGGCATGCGTGTCGTGCATAGCGAAGCCGCACTGCTGAACGCGATTTACGTAACGCAATCGGAAGCGAAAGCGGCATTCGGCGACGATACCGTCTACCTCGAAAAATTCCTCGAAAACCCGCGCCACGTCGAGATTCAAGTGCTCGCCGACGGCCAGGGCAATGCCGTTGCGCTCGGCGATCGCGACTGCTCGCTACAGCGCCGCCACCAGAAGGTGCTCGAAGAAGCGCCGGCCCCGGGCATTCCCGACAAAATCCGCGCCGACGTGTGGAAAGCCTGCGTCGATGCCTGCGTCAGCATCGGCTATCGCGGCGCAGGCACGTTCGAGTTCCTGTACGAGGACGGCCGCTTCTACTTCATCGAAATGAATACGCGCGTGCAGGTCGAACATCCGGTCACCGAGATGATCACTGGCATCGACATCATCAAAGAACAGCTGCGCATCGCGTCGGGTCAGAAGTTGTCGATCCGCCAACAGGACGTCAAGTTGAACGGCCATGCATTCGAGTGCCGCATCAACGCCGAAGACCCGAAAACCTTCGTTCCATGCCCCGGCAAGGTGACGCATTTTCATGCGCCGGGCGGCCCTGGCGTGCGCGTCGATTCGCACCTGTACAGCGGTTATACCGTGCCACCGAATTACGATTCGATGATCGCCAAGATCATCACGCACGGCGACACCCGCGAACAGGCATTGAACCGGATGCGGCAGGCGCTCGACGAGCTCGTCGTTGAAGGCATTCGCACGAACCAGGATCTGCAACGCATGCTGGTGCGCGATGCAGGCTTCCGCGAAGGCGGCGTCAACATTCACTACCTGGAGCACAAACTGAAATCCTGATTCGTCAGGATTCGGTCGCTCTTCATGCCCTGGCTGCAACTGGAATTCGCCAGCACCCGCGAGCAGGCACCCGCACTTGAGGATGCGCTGCTCGATGTCGGCGCGCTGTCGGTAACGCTGCTCGATGCCGCCGACGAACCGGTGCTCGAACCCGGCGTTGGCGAAACGCCGCTGTGGAGCGAGACCAAGCTGCTCGCGCTGTTCGACGCGGATTGCGATGTCGATGCAGTGATTGCGACATTGCGCTCACAACTCTCCGAATTACCCGCCTATCGCGCGCAAAGCCTCGACGATCAGCCGTGGGAGCGGGCGTGGATGGCGGATTTTCAGCCGATGCGTTTCGGCCAGCGATTGTGGGTCTGCCCGAGCTGGAGCGAAGCGCCCGATCCAAACGCGGTTGTGCTGCGGCTCGATCCCGGTCTGGCATTCGGCACCGGTACGCATCCGACGACGGCGCTGTGTCTCGAATGGCTCGATGGTCTCGACCTGACCGGCTGCACCGTGCTCGATTACGGCTGCGGTTCGGGCATCCTCGCGATTGCGGCGTTGCTGCTCGGCGCCGAACGCGCGATCGGTGTCGACAACGATCCGCAGGCACTGGTGGCGACGCACGATAACGCCGCGCGCAACGGTATCGCGCCGGAGCGACTGCTGACTTTCACACCCGAGCAATTTCCGGCTGACTGCGTCGTCGATGTCACCGTCGCGAATATCCTCGCCGGGCCGCTACAGGAATTGGCACCTTTACTGGCGCAGGCGACGCGACGCGATGGGCAGCTCGCACTGTCCGGCATCCTCAGCGAACAGGCAGAAGTTGTGGCGGCGAGTTACAGGCCATGGTTTGTCGTCGAAGCGCCGGTGCTCCGCGAGAACTGGGCGCGCCTGAATGGCGTCAAAACTGCTTAAAACCGGCGACGAATTTCTGCCGAAGCCCGACGAAGTCGCAGATTCCGCCAATAAGTCCGTGATTCGCGAGTAAATCGCGGTTCGGCTCGACTACACTGCACAGCGTTTGAGCGCGAATTTCAGAGTAAAAACCCGATGGATCAACGTATTACTCAATGCCCGCGTTGCGGCACTTCATTCCGCGTCACCGAAGCCCATTTGGCGGTTGCCGCGGGCGCGGTTCGCTGCGGCTCATGCCTGCATATTTTTAACGCGCGCGATCACTGGGTCGAAGAAACACCGGCGCCCGTCAAAACTCAAAAAGCCGAATCGAACTACGCACCCGATGACCTCGAAATCGACGACGACGCGTTGTTCGACGATGACACGCCGTTGTTCACCGATGATGCCGACGACGCACCGGCAACCACGACTGCCAATCGCAGCATCTTCAACCCGGTCGACGATGATTTCGAAGTCATCGACGATAGCGGCCCCGACGAATTCAGCGAAACCTTCCTCGAAATCAACAGCTGGGAAGAAGACACCGGCACGAGTTTTAAAAGAGAACAGCACGAAGAGCACGACGATCATGTCGATGAGGAATCGTGGGCGCAGAAACTGCTCGAAGATGACACCGAGCCTCTCGCGGCCGCCGCCAAAGCCGCTCCGCCGCGCGCCGACATTTTCGACGACTACGGCGACATGCTCGATACCGTGCCTGAAATCGCCGATGAACCATCGACGAGCGGCGATTTATCCGACGAATTTCTGAACCTCGATCTCGATTCCCCGCGCGCATCCAAAACCGCCCCCGTGCAGCCGGCGGAACCATCGCCAAGCGAAAGCTTTTCCGCACCGGAAGAAATTGCGCTTGAGCCGATGCGCGCAGATCCGATTGACGATCACCAGCGCGGGTTATTCGGGCTTAATCGGTTGGAACAGGAACCGCTGCATCTGCATCAATTCACGCATGAGGCGCGCTGGCCAAAAATACTGTGGGGGTTGGGGCTGGTGCTGGTCATTGCGCTCGGCGTTGGCCAATACCTCTATTTCAATTTTGCCTCGTTGTCGCACGGGCCTTTACGACCCTGGCTTGAACGCGGCTGCGAAATCGCCGGCTGTGTGTTGCCGCCGCAAATCGATACCGCCTCGATCCGCAGCAGCAGCCTGATCGTGCGCAGCCATCCAACGCAGCGCGGCGCGCTCGCGGTCGACGCAATCATCACTAATCAGGCCGGTTTCGCGCAGCCCTATCCGTTGCTGCAATTGCAGTTCACCGATTTGAACGGCGCGCCGGTGGCGGGTCGACAATTTCGTCCGGACGAATATCTGAGCGGCGAATTGAGCGGATCGCGGTTGATGCCGATGCAACAGCCGGTGCATATCGCGCTCGAACTGCTCGATCCGGGCCCACGAGCGGTGAATTATCTGCTGACGGTAGTGCCGGCCAACGCTCCGTAGTCATCGTCACTTGATCTGTTGATCGATTACAACCAGTCGTAAATCTCGATACGCGATTCTGGTTAAAAGCTGCACTAAGGCCTTTAATCGGCCAGGGTCAGCGGGTATCATAGCGCCCTCTTTTTTGCCTCCCCCACTTCGGTTCGCCCAATGATTACGCTTGGTCACTACGCTTTAAGTAGTCCCGTGGTATTGGCGCCGATGGCCGGGGTGACCGATCGCCCGTTCCGTCAATTGTGCCGCCGTTTCGGCGCCGGCCTCGCGGTATCGGAAATGCTGACCAGTGACATCGTGTTGTGGCATAGCCGCAAATCGACCTGGCGTATGGATCATGTGGGCGAGGACGCGCCGATTTCGGTACAGATCGCCGGCAGCGATCCACAGCAGATGGCGGAAGCCGCGCGGATCAATGTCGATAACGGTGCGCAAATCATCGATATCAACATGGGTTGTCCGGCAAAAAAGGTGTGTAAGCGCGCCGCCGGCTCGGCATTGCTGCGCGATGAACCACTGGTCGCAGCGATCCTCGAAGCGGTCGTGCAAGCGGTGCCGGTTCCGGTGACGCTGAAGATTCGCACCGGCTGGTCGCCCGACCAGCGCAACGCGGTGCGAATTGCACATATCGCGGCGGACAGCGGCATCCAGCTGCTCGCCGTGCACGGTCGTACCCGCGCCTGTCGGTTCGAGGGATATGCCGAGTACGACACCATCGCAGCGGTCAAGGCAGCGGTGGCTATTCCAGTGCTCGCCAATGGCGACATTGATTCGCCGCAGAAAGCGGCGATGGTTTTGGCGCATACAAAAGCCGATGGCGTCATGATCGGCCGCGCCGCGCAGGGACAACCGTGGTTATGCGGGCAAATCGCCGACTACCTACGCGATGGCACCTGCACCCCCGCGCCGGATGCGCACCAACTGCTGTCGATCATGCAAGACCATCTACAGCAACTGCACGAATTTTATGGAGAACCGATGGGCGTGCGTATCGCGCGCAAACATATGGGCTGGTATCTCGCACACCAGCCCGACGCGGCGCTATTCCGGCAACAATTCAACGCGCTGGAACAGCCCGCCGAGCAACATCGCGCTCTCAATCTTTGGTTTGCGAGACTGACTGACGAGGAACAAGCAGCATGAACAACAGTGAACGTTTTATTGGCGACGGCGCAAACAATTCTCTGACAGGCGTAGGCAATCCGCTCAGCAACAGCGATCTGCAAAAACAGCATTTGACGCACGCGCCGGTATCGCAAGCGCAAACGTTGCGCGATAGCGTGGCGATTGCATTGAGCAACTATTTCAAACACCTCGACGGTCAGGAAGTCACCGACGTGTACAACATGGTGCTGTCCGAAGTCGAAGCGCCGCTGCTCGAAGAAGTATTGCGCTACACCCGCAACAACCAGACCAAAGCCGCCGTATTGCTCGGCCTGAATCGCGGCACGCTGCGCAAGAAATTGAAGCAGTACGACCTGCTGTAATTTTCTAACACATAGACAATCTTCCAATACATAAACAAAAGGGGTGATCGAATCACCCCTTGTCGTTTCAGTATCTGCATTACGAAATTTTGTTAACGGATATTTCTCCATGACCACGCACACCGATTTGATTTCTGTAAAACGCGCGCTGATCAGCGTGTCCGACAAAACCGGCATCGTCGATTTCGCGAAAGCGCTGAGCGCTTTCGGTGTCGAAATTCTCTCGACGGGCGGCACCTATAAATTGCTGAAGGACAACAGCGTCGCGGTCACCGAAGTCTCCGAATACACCGAGTTTCCCGAGATGATGGATGGCCGCGTGAAAACGCTGCATCCAAAAGTGCATGGCGGCATTCTCGGTCGTCGCGGTCAGGACGACGCAGTGATGACGCAACACGGCATCAAACCGATCGATATGGTGGTGGTGAATCTGTATCCATTCGAGCAGACCGTATCGAAACCGAATTGCACGCTCGATGATGCAATCGAAAATATCGATATCGGCGGGCCGACGATGGTGCGCGCGGCGGCAAAAAATCATCCGTTCGTAAACATCGTCGTGAATGCCGGCGATTACGCGGCAATTCTTGCCGAGATGAAAAACAACAACGGTGCGACATCGTATAAAACGCGTTTCGATCTCGCGATTAAAGCGTACGAACACACAGCCGCTTACGACGGTGCAATCGCGAATTATTTCGGCCGACTCGTACCGGGCGGCAATGAACAATTTCCGCGCACGTTCAATCTGCAATTCATCAAAGCGCAGGACATGCGCTACGGCGAAAACCCGCACCAGCATTCCGCGTTCTATGTAGAAAAAGCACCTAAAGAAGCCAGCATCTCCACTGCAAAACAATTGCAAGGCAAAGAGCTTTCCTACAACAACATCGCCGACACCGATGCCGCACTCGAATGCGTAAAACAATTCGCCGAGCCCGCGTGCGTTATCGTCAAGCATGCGAATCCCTGTGGCGTTGCCGTTGCCGATTCGATTTTGCAAGCGTATGAACTCGCCTTCGCGACCGATACCGAATCGGCCTTCGGCGGCATCATTGCGTTCAACCGCGAACTCGACGCAGCGACCGCGAAAGCCATCGTCGATCGCCAGTTTGTCGAAGTGATCATCGCGCCGAGCGTCAGCAACGAAGCGAGCGCGATTGTCGCGGAAAAGAAAAACGTGCGTCTGCTTGCGTGTGGCCAGTGGAAAGAAAACCTGCGGGCATTCGATTTCAAACGCGTCAACGGCGGTCTGTTGGTGCAGGATCGCGATCTCGGTTTAATTACCGCGAGCGATCTGAAAATCGTCACGAAACGTCAACCGACCGAAACCGAAATTCGCGATTTATTGTTCACGTGGAAAGTCGCGAAATTCGTCAAATCGAATGCGATCGTTTACGGTAAGGACGGCCGCACGATTGGCGTCGGCGCAGGACAAATGAGCCGCGTTAATTCGGCGCGCATCGCCGCGATCAAAGCCGAACACGCTGGCTTGCAGGTGCAGGGCGCGATGATGGCATCGGATGCATTTTTCCCATTTCGCGATGGCATCGATAACGCCGCCAAAAACGGCATTGCCTGCGTAATTCAACCGGGCGGATCGATTCGCGACGACGAAGTCATCGCCGCCGCCGACGAGCACGGCATGGCAATGGTGTTTACCGGCATGCGGCA
>CAMLJR010000090.1 GCA_946480345.1 uncultured Spongiibacteraceae bacterium | reverse complement strand
TCGTCGGTTCGTTGTATTGGTATGCGGGTAAACAACAACAACGCTACGACGCCGCCGCGACGCAATTTTTAACGCAGGCATTAGCCGACATCGCGCGCTGGGAGCCTAAAGCGCTGCGCCGGCAATTGTCCGACGAAGCGTTGAGTGCGATCGACGATGCACAACTGGTGGCGCTGACCGATCGCTATCGCTCGCTAGGCGCATTCAAACGCATCGATGAAATGCAGTTCACGCGGTTGACGGCCGCGTTGTCGTTATTCAGTCGCAACACGCTGCTTAGCTATCACGGCATTGCGCATTTCGATCGCGGCAACGCTGCGCTTACCGCAACGCTGGTCGTGCGCGATGGGCAATTTCGTTTATACAACTTCAGTCTCGCCAATCCGCAATTGCATGACGGCGATTGACGTTCGCTTCGTAAATTAGCTACAACGCTGTCGGCGGTCGGAAACAACGGTGCCGCATAAAATCATTCTCTTGGAGACCGGCATGCGCTTATTACACGAATTCAAAGAATTTGCAGTGAAGGGAAATGTTATCGATATGGCGGTCGGTGTCATTGTCGGGACGGCGTTCGGAAAGATCGTGACATCTCTGGTTGCCGATGTGGTTATGCCGCCGATCGGCGTATTGCTTGGCGGGGTCAATTTCAGTGCCCTCGCGCTCACTATTCACGAAACCGCCGAGGGTGCGCCAGTTGTGGTGGCTTACGGCAAGTTCCTTCAAACCGTCATCGATTTCACAATTATCGCGTTTGTGATTTTCATGGCGATACGCGCGATCAATAGATTGAAGCGCCCTGCTCCCGAAACGCCGAATGCACCGCCGACCTATACGAAAGATCAGGAATTGCTGATCGAAATTCGCGATCTCCTCAAAGCGCGCGAGTGATGATGTAACGCTCGTTTCGACAAAATAACAATTCACGACAATGCCGTGAGGCATTGTCGTCGTCTCCGCTGTTAGCAAACCCTTCGTTACAAAACGCAGCGCACGCCATTTGGGCTGTCGATCATGCCTGCACATCGATTGCAGTGATTACAGCCGTTGCGGTAACCCATCTGTTGTTCGCGCAAATGATTCACCAGATCGGGATCTTTAATCAGCGTACGGCCGAGCTGCACGAATTCGAAACCCTCGTTCATGACGGTTTCGAAACTCTCGACGGTCGAACAGCCGCCGATATACATCAGCGGACATTGAACCGCTGCGCGAATGCGGCGCGCTTCTTCAAGAAAATATAATTCGCGATACGGATATTTTTTAAATAGCCACGGGCCAACTATTTTCATGCCGAGTTTGAGTGCCACGTTTTTTTCGTTTTCGACCAGACCGTCAAGAATGCTATCGCCATGAAAAAGCAGCATCGGGTTATGGCTTGAACTGCCGCCGCTGAGAATGATCGCGTCGATGCCATTTTTTTCGAGCAGACGACAAACCTCGATCGAATCGTCAACGGTGATGCCGCCGGCCATACCATCGGTCATCGTAATTTTGCCGACGACCGGAAATGTCGCGCCCACCGCGTTGCGCACCGCATCGAGCACGCGTAACGGAAAACGCATGCGATTCGCGACCGATCCGCCGTACTCATCGCGGCGTTTATTCGTGAGTGGATTGATAAATTGGCTGAGCAGATAACCGTGGCCGAAATGAATTTCGATCGCATCGAAACCGATCGATTTCATGAAAGCCGCAGCCTTGCCGTAATTCGCCACCACTTCATCCATTTCGCGCGCATTCATTTCGCCGGTAAAAAACAATCCCGACAATGCACCCATGTCGTTGAAATACGACGATGCGCTGACGGGACGTTTACGCAGCAATTCGGTGTTGCGGCTGAGACCGCCGCAATGCGCAATCTGCCCCGACAATTTACCGCCGGCACCGTGTACCGCATCGGCCAATTGTTGGAGTTCGCTGCGAATGCCTTCGTGCATGTACATGAATTTCGGTGCCAGACGCCCATCCGGCTCGGGTGCGCAATACGCGAGCGTGGTCAGCGCGGCGCCGCCGGCGGCAATACGGCGATGAAATTCGATCAATTGCGCCGTCGGTTTTCCCTGCGGCGCCATGCCTTCATACGTGGCGGCCTTAATGATGCGATTCGGTAATTCGAGGCCGTTTAATTTGGCTGGCGATAACAATTTGTCGAGCGCTGCGGACATGGGGGTCACCAATAAAGTTTTATACATAGTGTTGCTATGTAAAAATACCTAGCGATACTATGCAAGTCAACAAGCGGTCAAGCCAACAAGCGACGTAAGACAATCGAGATGTCCGCGTTCGGCGGCCGCGATCGATCGATGAGGAGTGAAAAATGGCGAAAATGCAGCGCAGCCAACAGCAGCGTACGGAAGCTACCACCCAGACATTGTTGCAAAGCGCGACACGTTTATTCGGCGAGCGCGGTTATGCCGATACTTCGCTCGACGATATTGCAAACGATTGCGGGCTGACGATCGGCGCGATCTACCACCATTTCGGCAACAAGAAGAATTTGTTCGCCGCGGTGAACGAAGCCGCCGAGCGCCGCATCCTCGATGTGTGCAGCAAGGTGCACGACACCGATCTGCTGCGAGCGATGAAAAAACGCTGGAAGGCGCTGTTGACGCTGAGTAATGAGCCGGGATTTCGCCGCATCGTGTTGATCGATAGCCCGAATATTCTTGGCCGCGACCGCTGGGAAAACAGCGAGGTATCGAAACACGCGCGTGCGCTCGCCGATACGACATCGGGCAACATGCTCGAATTGCAATTGGCGCTGCGGCTGATGCGCGGTTTATCGGCCGAGGCGATTCATGCCATCGCCGAAGCGAACAACGCGCCGGCGACACGCAAAATTGTCGATCGCATCGTCAACCGTGTGTACGAAGTATTGATCGACGAGCTCGACATCAATTTCGCATCATCAACCGGGGAATAAAAAATGGGTATTTACGCAGTTACTGGCGGCGCCAGCGGCATCGGCGCGGCTATCGTCGGCAAGCTTAAAAATCTGGGTCATCGGGTTATTTCGGTCGATCTGCGCAACGCCGATATCAATGTCGATCTCGGCACCCACGAAGGTCGAGAGACAGCGATCGCCGGAATTTTGCAGGCGGCCCCGGAGGGACTGGATGGCTTTGTGCCGTGCGCTGGCGTCGGGCCGCAGATGAATCCGATCACCGTGATTCCGAAGATCAATTTTTTCGGCACCGTGAATCTGGTCGAGGCGCTGAAAGACAATCTGGCGAAAAAGCGTGGCTCGATTGTGCTGATCAGTTCGAATTCGGCGACGATGATGGAATACAACGCCGATTATCTACAGGCACTGGCCGCTGGCGATGAGGGTTTGGCGAGCAAGCTGCTTGAGACGCTGGACGGTCAGACTGCGTACGGCGGCAGTAAATTCGCGCTGACCTGCTGGATGCGGCGCAATAACGCCGACTATGCCGGCGCCGGTATTCGGATGAATGCGATAGCGCCGGGCTACACCGAAACCGCGCTGACCAAAGCGGGCCTGGAAGATCCGGTTTTTGGGCCGGGCATCAAGCAGTTCGTCGACAGTATTCCGATCGGGCGCCCCGGCTATGCGGACGATCAGGCGGAAGCAACGGCATTTTTGCTGAGCCCGCAAGCATCGTTTATTTCGGGTGCAGTGTTATTCGTGGACGGCGGGCATGACGCGATGTTCCGCCCGGATCGATTCTAGGAGCGGCGCTTAGGCGCCCTCTTCCCCACTGACTCAATCATCTTCCTCGCCACCATCGTCGTCGCCCATGCCGAGTTCTTTGATTTTGCGCGTCAGCGTGTTGCGACCCCAGCCGAGCAGCACGGCGGCGTCGCGGCGGCGGCCGTTGGTGTGCTTCAGCGCGGTTTCGATCATGATCTGTTCGAAGATCGGCACCGCGACATCCAATAGATTTTCGCGGCCCAGCCCGAGTTCCTGATCGGCCCATCTGCGCAGACCTTCCTGCCATTCGCCGCCCGCTGCGGTGACTGTTTCGTGGCTTTGCTGCAACAGCTCCGGCGGTAAATCGCCGACATGTACCTCGCGGCCAGATGCCATCACGGTGATCCAGCGGCAGGTGTTCTCCAGTTGGCGCACGTTGCCGGGCCAGTCGAGCTTGGTCAGAAACGTTTCGGCTTCCGGTGTCAGCACCTTCGTTTCGACACTGAGTTCCTCCGCTGCTTTCTTGAAGAAATATCCCATCAGCCGCGGGATGTCCTCGCGGCGGTCGGACAATTTCGGAATGTGGATGCGGATGACGTTCAAGCGGTGAAACAAATCCTCGCGGAATTTATGTTCCTGTACGAGTTTTTCGAGATTCTGGTGCGTCGCCGCGATGATGCGCACATCGACTTTGACCGGCGTATGGCCGCCGACGCGGTAAAACTCGCCATCGGCCAGCACGCGCAACAGGCGCGTCTGTGTTTCCGGCGGCATATCGCCGATTTCGTCGAGGAACAGGGTGCCGCCGTCGGCCTGCTCGAAGCGGCCCTGGCGCTGCTGCGCGGCGCCGGTAAACGCGCCTTTTTCGTGGCCGAACAGTTCGGATTCCATCAAGTCGCGCGGTATCGCCGCCATGTTCAGCGCGATGAACGGTTTGACCGAGCGCGGGCTATGGCGATGCAGCGCGCGCGCCACCAGCTCTTTACCGGTGCCGGATTCGCCGTTGATTAACACGGTGATATTCGAATGCGAGAGCCGGCCAATCGCGCGAAATACTTCCTGCATCGCCGGCGCTTCGCCGATGATTTCCGGCGTCGCGTGCGGCGATTCCGGCTCGGGCTCGATGCGACGTTCGCGCGCATGCGCCAGTGCGCGTTTGGTTACGGCGACGGCTTCGTCGATATCGAATGGTTTCGGCAGATATTCGAATGCACCGCCCTGATACGACGCGACTGCGCTATCGAGATCGGAATGCGCGGTGGTGATAATCACCGGCATGCCGGGGTGATCGCGGCCGAGCCGTGCGAGTAATTCGAGACCGTCGATGCCGGGCATCCGAATATCGCTGATTACCGCGTCGGGCTGGCCGCCGATCAGTTCATGGCTGATCGCTTCGGCGCTGTCGAACGCCTGGGTGCGAATGCCGGCCTGGTTCAGCGCTTTTTCGAGCACCCAGCGGATCGAGCGATCATCGTCGACGATCCATACCGTGTTCGCTTTACTCATTCTAATTCTGCTCCGCTAAAGGCTTCGTATCAGGTCAATTCGAGGGGGATATAGAGTGAAAAAATGGTGTTGCCCGGTTGGCTGCGGCATTCGATCAGCCCGCTGTGACGATTGATGATCGATTGCGAAATCGATAAGCCGAGGCCGGTGCCGTCGGGGCGGCCGCTCACCATCGGCAGAAAGATGGTTTCCAGCAGATCGGCCGGCACGCCGGGACCGTCGTCGATGATGTCGACCCTGGCTACCAGGCGATGGCGCTGCGTTCCGATCGTGAATTGACGCAGCGCGCGCGAGCGCAGCGTGATCGTCGGCGGTGTCGGTGGCGTAGCCATACCATTGATAGCTTCCACGGCATTGCGGACGATGTTCAGCACCGCTTGAATGAGCTGCTCTTTGTCGCCGAGCAGGTCGGGCAGGCTGGGATCGTAATCGCGCACGAAACGGATCTGGCCAGAGGTTTCGGCTTCCAGTAACTGACGCACGCGCTCCAGCACCTCGTGCAGATTGAGCGGCTTCTTATCGGGAACTTTATGCGGGCCGAGCATCTGATCGACGAGGTTTCGCAGCCGGTCGGCCTCTTCGATGATGATGTTGGTGTAGTCCTTCAGCGCGGTATTTGGCAGCTCGCGTGCGAGCAGTTGCGCTGCTCCCCGCAAACCGCCGAGCGGGTTTTTGATCTCGTGCGCGAGACCGCGCACCAGCGCGCGCGTGTTTTGTTGGGAGCTGAGAATCCCCTCTTCCCGGCTGATGCGCAGCATGCGATCGAGCGGCTGCACCTCGAGTACCAACGAAATCCGGTTGTCGTCCTGCAGAACCGGGCTCACCGCGTAGTCGACGGTAATCTGCTGGCCGCTGGTCAGCGTCAATATGGTTTCGCGCTTGGTATAGGCACTGCCGCTGCGAATGGCTTCGCGCAGCCCGGCGACGGTATTGCCTTCTTCGACGAATAGACTGGTTATGGGCTCGCCCAACATGCGGGAGCCGGAGATTTCCAGGAGTGCTTCAGCGGCGGAATTGATATAGCCCACTTTTAAATCGGGCTCGACCAGCAAGATGGCCGTTTTCAGATTGTCGAGTATCCGTGTGTGGAGCGAATCAGAAGCCATAAAGTGATTGCTGGTCATGCCGCGACGGGGAATGCTGGACGCAAAAGCAATTTCTAAACCATGTCAAAAAATGGTGCTTGCCACGCCCGCGTCTGGGTGAATTACCAGCGGGTATGCCTTAAAAAGCCTGTAAGGCTGCTGGGTTTGGTGCAAAACAAGAGCGAATAAACGGCAGCGTGCCCTCATTGGGCGTGAATAACAAGTTGCCGCGCTCGTTTATGGTGCGCTTAGTACGAGTCGCGATCGTAATGTACGCGCTCGAGGTTCGCTTTGGCCTCATCCACCGCCCGCTGTAGCGAATTGATGCGTTCCATTCGCTGTTGCGTGGGCCGCACGCCGCCATCCGCCCTTCCCATGAAGTCGCCTGGCTGGGTTTCCTGCCCCGCCGCCAGCGCCGCTTCGGCTTGTTGCACGGCGGCTTCGGCGTTGGCGATTCTTTCGCGCCGCGATAACTCTTCGTTGGTGGCGTTGCTGCGTTCCTGTGCCGCGCGGGATTTTTGCTCCGCTTCAAGCGATTCGATATGGCTGGGTTTTTCGCTGGGAATCACATTCTGGTTCGGATCGATGGGGACTTCCTGCGTGCGCGATTTATCGCCCTTGGTAGTCGGCGGCTTTTGCGAATAAGTGACGTTGCCGTCCTTATCGACCGATTTGTAGACCGACTCTGCAGCGGCAAAACCGCAGCAACCTAACAGCACCAGCGGTACCAGCATCGGAATTCGGAACATAGGGCCTCGGTCAGCAACGAAGGATTGGGCAGCCCCATTATTCGCTGAGCGCCGGCCAAAAAAAAGCCCGCCATGAAGGCGGGCTTTTGTGTATAGCTAAGAGTCGGTTAACAGCTCTCGTGCTCGATTAGCAGCTGTAGTACATCTCGAACTCGACCGGGTGAGTGGTCATGTTCAAGCGCTCTACCTGCTGTTTCTTCAGGGCGATGTAGGCATCGATCATTTCGTTGGTGAACACGCCACCAGCGGTGAGGAAGCCGCGATCCGCATCGAGCGCCGCCAGCGACATTTCGAGCGTGTGCGATACGGTCGGAATCGCTGCTGCTTCTTCCGGTTCCAGATCGTACAGATCTTTGTCGGCTGGATCGCCGGGGTGAATCTTGTTCTGGATGCCGTCGAGACCAGCCATCATCAGAGCCGCGAAGCACAGGTACGGGTTCGCTGACGGATCCGGGAAGCGGGTTTCGATACGGCGGCCTTTCGGGCTGGTGACGTACGGAATACGAATCGATGCGGAACGGTTGCGTGCCGAGTAAGCCAGCATTACCGGTGCTTCGAAGCCTGGAACCAGACGCTTGTACGAGTTGGTGCCCGGGTTACAGATCGCATTCAGCGCGCGCGCGTGCTTGATGATGCCGCCGATGTAGTACAACGCGAGTTCGGACAGGCCTGCATACGCATCGCCGGCGAACAGGTTGACGCCATTTTTCGACAGCGACTGGTGCACGTGCATGCCCGAGCCGTTATCGCCAACCAGCGGTTTCGGCATGAAAGTCGCGGTTTTGCCATACGCATGCGCAACGTTGTGTACGCAGTATTTGAGGATTTGTACTTCGTCGGCTTTTTTCACCAGCGTGTTGGCGCCAACGCCAATTTCGCATTGGCCGGCAGTCGCCACTTCGTGGTGATGCACTTCGAGAACGAGGCCCATCGATTCCATGGCATCGCACATTGCAGCGCGGATGTCATGCAGCGAATCGACCGGCGGTACCGGGAAATAGCCGCCTTTGACGCCCGGGCGGTGCCCCATGTTGCCTTCGCTGTACTCTTTGTGCGACGACCATGCGGCTTCCGACGAATTGATCGAGTAGCCGACGCCAGAAATATCAGCGTGCCATTTCACGTCGTCGAAAATGAAGAATTCGGGTTCCGGTCCGAACAGCGCGGTATCGGCGATGCCGGTGGATTTCAAATAGGCTTCTGCGCGCGCAGCAACCGAACGCGGATCGCGCTCGTAGCCTTGGCCGGTAGCCGGCTCGACGATGGTGCAACGCAGGATAACGGTGGGATCATCAAAAAATGGATCGAGCACGGCGGTCGAATCGTCCGGCAACAGGATCATGTCGGAGTCATTGATGCCTTTCCAGCCAGCGATCGACGAACCATCGAACATTTTGCCGGTAACGAAAGTGCCTTCGTCGACGGTGGAGGCCGGGTAGGTCACATGCTGTTCTTTACCGTGAGTATCGGTGAAGCGCAGGTCGACCCACTTCACGTCGTTATCTTTGATCAGTTGCAGAGTTTTCTCTGACATTTCCGGGATTCCTCCGACAGGATTTGAATTACAGCGGCTGGATCAGCCGCCCGAGCACAAAAGGCGGGCGATTATATCGCCGATTCGGGAAATTACTCACTGCTGCTGTGCGTGCTGCAGGGTTGGCGCTTGCAATGCAGCCTCTATGCCACGGAATTGCCCCCATTAAACCGCTGAAATGGATAGCTAGTTAGAGCGGTCTGCATCAATAAGGACCAATTTGGTGCATTGTGCTGGTGCATTGAGCTCTATTTTGGTGCGATTTTTCATTAAAACGCCGACGACCCGAGCGGTATAATCGCGCCCCCTTCGCCGAAACCCTATGCCATGAAGTTCATCGTCAAATTCTTTCCCGAAATCACGATCAAGAGCCGGATCGTGCGTAAGCAATTGACCAAGATGCTGCGCGATAACCTGCGCGTGCAGATGAAGCAGATAGATCCGGAGATTCTGATCGATCGCGATTGGGACAAGCTCACCATCGTCACTGCCAGCCAGCAAGTGGATCAGCAACAGGCACTGATCGATGTTCTGCGCTATACGCCGGGAATCGCCTATTTCCTCGACGTGCAGGAATACCCTTTTGTCGATCTGCCCGACGCGTATGCGAAAACATTCGCGTTGTGGGGCGAGCGGCTGCAAGGCAAAACATTCATGGTTCGCTGTAAGCGCACCGGCACGCATGATTTCTCATCGCTCGACGTCGAGCGATATATCGGTGGCGAACTCAATCAGCACACTGACGCGCGCGGTGTTGATCTGCGTAATCCGGATGAAATCGTCCGCATCGAAATTCGCGCCGACCGATTATTTATCGTGAACGAACGCTTTGCCGGTATCGGCGGTTTTCCGATCGGCAGTCAGGAGGCGGTGGTCTCTTTGATCTCGGGTGGTTTCGATTCAACCATCGCCAGTTATTTCACGATGCGTCGCGGCATGCGCACACATTTTTGTTTCTTCAATCTCGGCGGTCGCGAGCACGAAATTGGTGTTAAAGAAGTTGCTTATTACTTATGGAATAAATTCGGTGCGTCGTCGCGCGTTAAATTTATCGCGGTGCCGTTCGAGCGTGTTGTCGCGGAGATTTTGAAGAACGTCGATGACTCGCATATGGGCGTCATCTTGAAGCGCATGATGCTGCGAGCGGCGACCGAAATCGCGCAAAAACTCGATGCGTCCGCGCTCGTGACCGGCGAGGCCATCGGCCAAGTGTCGAGCCAGACATTGACGAATTTGACGGTGATCGATCGCGCCACCGAAATGTTGGTGTTGCGTCCTTTGATCACGATGGCAAAGGGCGAAATTATTCAATTGGCTCAGGCGATCGGTACCGAACAATTCGCGGCGCAAATGCCCGAATATTGCGGCGTCATTTCGGTGAAGCCAACGACGCGCGCAAAATTACAGCGCACCGAACACGAAGAAACAAAATTCGATTTCTCGGTGTTGTCCGATGCGATCGCGCAAGCGCAGTTCATCAATATCGATGAAATCGCGAACGACGAAGTGCAGCATGCGGATATCGAGATTCTTAGCGCGCCGCTCGCCGATTCTCCGATCATCGATATTCGTCATCCGACCGAAGCCGAACGTAAACCGCTGCGCGCGGGCAACGTCATTATCGAAAAAATTCCGTTCTATGAGTTGGCGACAAAATTTGCGGAGCTCGATAAAGAGAAAACTTATTTGTTGTATTGCGAAAAAGGCGTGATGAGCCGCTTGCATGCAGCGCATCTGGTTGAGCAGGGCTTTCGCAATATCAAAGTGTATCGGCCCGCGCCATGAATCTTGACGTGGTGCTGTATCAGCCGGAAATTCCGCCAAATACCGGCAACGTAATTCGTCTCTGTGCAAATACCGGTGCGCGCCTGCATCTTATTAAGCCGCTCGGTTTTGAATTGGATGATAAAAAATTGCGACGCGCCGGATTGGATTATCGCGAATGGGCTGCGGTGCAATTGCACGATAATCTTGAGGCGTATGTGCAGCAATGCGCGCCGGCTCGGTTGTTCGCATTTAGCACCAAAGGCTCGCAACAATTTACCGACGTCGAATTCAGCGCGGGCGACGCATTATTGTTTGGCCCCGAAAGCCGTGGATTGCCGCTTGAGCTATTGCAGTCGTTACCGCACAAGCAAGTGCTGCGCTTGCCAATGCGTGAGCAGAGTCGGAGTTTGAATTTATCGAATACGGTAGCCGTGGCGGTGTTCGAGGTGTGGCGGCAGTGGGGTTTTGTTGATGGCAAATAATAGAAATAATTTAAGGCGCGCTTAAAAATAAAAAAGGCATCGAAGTCGATGCCTTTTTTACTTCAGCTAAAAAATTTAATGTTGATTGCTTTGCTGCTGTGCCTGTACATACAGCGCTTCGAAGTTAACCGGTTGCAACATTAACGGCGGGAAGCTGCCGCGCAAGGCGAGGGAGTCGACCGTTTCGCGTGCATACGGGAACAGAATGGTCGGGCACATGATCATCAGTACGCGGCGCAGTTGATCGCCTTCGAGACCTTTAACGAGAAACACACCGGCTTGCTGCACTTCGATCAAAAACGCGGTTTCTTCACCGAGTTTTGCGGTGATCGTAATAGTCAGCACGGCTTCATAAATATCGTCGCTAACGCGGTCAGCCTTGGTGTTCAGATCGACTTGTACCTGCGGTTGCCATTGCTTTGTAAAAACCTGCGCGCCGAGCGGGACTTCGAACGACACATCTTTGATATAGATGCGCTGTACCGCGAATTGCTGTTCTTGATCTTGCTCTTGGGCTTGCGCCGGCTGGTTGTCAGTCATCGATAATTCCTCGTTAATGTTTTTGTTTTCGATCGGCAATCACAGCCGAAAATATTCCATATTAGGAAAGTAGTGGATCCAGTTTGCCGGCGCGTTCGAGCGCGTACAGATCGTCGCAGCCGCCGACGTGATAATCGTCGATCCATATTTGCGGCACCGTGCGACGCCTGCTGCGTTGCTCCATTTCAATACGCAGTTGGCTATCGTTAGCGACGTTGATTTCACGATATGCCACGCCCTTGCGTTCGAGTAAACGCTTCGCGTTGACGCAGTAGGGGCAATACGGAGTGGTATAAATCGTTACTTCAGTCATGCACGCCGACCTTTAACCTTTAATCAGCGGCAGCTGGGCACCTTGCCATTCGCCGATACCGCCACGCAGG
>CAMLJR010000089.1 GCA_946480345.1 uncultured Spongiibacteraceae bacterium | reverse complement strand
CCGGGCGACGGCATCATCCACAGCTGGCTGAACCGCATGCTGCTGCCGGACACCGTCGGCACCGGCGGCGATTCGCATACCCGCTTCCCGATCGGTATTTCGTTCCCTGCCGGCTCCGGCCTGGTGGCGTTTGCTGCCGCGACCGGCGTCATGCCGCTCGACATGCCGGAATCGGTATTGGTGCGTTTCAAAGGCAAGATGCAACCCGGCATTACCTTGCGCGATCTGGTCCACGCGATTCCGCTGTACGCGATCCGCGCCGGTTTGCTGACCGTCGAGAAGAAAGGCAAGAAGAACATCTTCTCCGGCCGCATTCTCGAAATCGAAGGCCTCGAAGATCTGAAGGTCGAACAGGCGTTCGAATTGTCCGACGCCTCCGCAGAGCGTTCGGCAGCCGGCTGCACGATCAAGCTCGGCAAGGAAACGATCAGCGAATACCTGCGTTCGAACATCGCACTGCTGCGCTCGATGATCGCTGAAGGCTATGGCGATCCCCGCACGCTCGAGCGCCGCGCGCGCAAGATGGAAGACTGGCTAGCCAATCCGGAACTGATGGAAGCCGATAAAGACGCTGAATACGCCGCAGTCATCGAAATCGATTTGGCCGATCTGAAAGAGCCGGTGGTGTGTGCGCCGAACGATCCGGACGACGCGCGCCTGCTGTCCGACGTCGCCGGCGACAAGGTCGACGAAGTGTTCATCGGCTCTTGCATGACCAACATCGGCCATTATCGCGCCGCCGGTAAATTGCTCGAAAAGGTGCCGTCTGGCGCGCTGGCGACCCGCTTGTGGATCGCACCGCCGACGCGGATGGACGAGCATCAGCTCAAAGAAGAAGGCTACTACAACATTTTCGGCCGCACCGGTGCGCGCACCGAAATGCCGGGTTGTTCGCTGTGCATGGGCAACCAGGCGCGCGTGCGTCCGGGTTCGACCGTATTGTCGACCTCGACACGCAACTTCCCGAACCGCCTGGGCGACGGCTCGAATGTGTATCTGACGTCTGCCGAACTGGCGGCGGTGGGTGCAATTCTCGGCCGCATCCCGACCGTCGCCGAATATCTTGAATACGCCAACAAGCTCGATTCGATGGCATCGGATATTTATCGCTACATGAACTTCGACCAGATCGTCGAGTTTCAGAAATCGGCAGCCGACGGCAAGCGCATCGCCGCTGAAGTGATCGATGTCGTACCGGCTTGATACGGATGTAGAAGTTTTGCTGCTGTAACACTTGACGTTGCCAGCCGGATCATCGGCTGGTCTAAACGTGGCCCCGCTTCTGGCGGGGCTTTTTGTTTGTGTAACTTTCAAACACCAAAAAATAAAAAGGCCCTGCATGACAAGGCCTTAGGTGCACTACTTAAAACGTGACTTAATTATTAATGTCTCCAGTCGCCCCACTTGGCAGCGCGTTCAAGCATCTTCACGAAGTTAAAGTCGTAATCGTTCGAACAGGTCCGCACGACATGGAAGTGCGAATGTTTCTTCGATTTTTCGCAGATCGGCGCCACCACATCTTCCAGATCGAAAACCCACAGCGCATCGCCCTGGCCGCCGGCAACGGTGTTCAGGTCGGTACTCGCCGGATGCTGCACGGACACAACGAATTGGGTCGGATTGGCCGGATTGAAGATCATCCCGGTCGCTTCAGCTTCGTCGACCTGGATGCTGAGGAAGTGATCCATCGATTCCGCCACGCCATCGTTGTTGGTATCGCGCGCAAACCAGATATCGCCGCCGATGACATCGCCGTTCGGTGCATCTTCGACGACATAGATATTGCCCAAGGCATCCTGCGCGAGGTTATCCGGCGAATTGACCTTGGCGGTAGTCGCCGGCAAACCCAGGTTTTTCGGCGTCCCGGTCTCGCTGGCAAACAGGCGCACCATTGCTTTGCCGCCGCCGATTTCCTCAACCGAATAAATGGACTGCTCCGATGTGGCGGTGAAATAGATGACCGGGTTCCGGCTCGCCAAGCGTGAGATTTCCATATCTTCCGGGCGACCATACGGCGTGCCGCCGGCATCATCGGCGGCCATACGCCCGCCTAACGTGGCGTTGTCGAACGGATCGTGCGCAGTGATTTTATTGCCATTCTTATCGGTCAGCGGCACCCATGTGGCATAGCCGGTGCGCGCCTTGTCGACGTTGGCCGGGGCGTTGTAGTTGGCGACGGGATCGCCGTTGAATGCAGCCACTTTCAGCACAAAGGTCTGACCTTTACCGGCGTAGTCGCCCGTCTTGTTCATCACGAACTTGTAGATCGAGCCCGAGTTGTATTCGTCGACGTAATAGATCGTCTTATTGTCGTGGCTGAACTTGATCCCTTCGTGTGCAACGTTAGCGATGCTCTGGAGTTCGCGGATTTTGATGTCGGCGGGATTTGCCATCGGATTCAACACCTCGATCATCCGGCCCTGCCCGGCCCATTCCTCGGCGACGACAACGGTATTGTTCGGCGTGAATACCGCCGGGTCGAAGGCGCCGAAATCATTGCTCCAGTCACCGGTGGCGCCTTTGTTATCGCCATGAAACAGTACGGTGGTGGTGTCGTTGGCGATGTCGTAACGGCTGAGGCCGGCGCCAAACTGGGTTTCATGCGGAATGAAGATGTATTTGCCGGTGGGGTCGAATGCCACCATGTCCCACATCGTGGCGCCGGCACCCAGACCCGGTACCCGCACGACGGATTGGCCGATCTTCGCTTCGATCTCCTTCATGCTGGTCAGCTGCTTCTGAGTGATGCCGGCGGGAGCGACCCACGGCTGAGTCAGTTCATTAATGTGATTCGGTGTCGCCACTGCACTCGATTGCGTGAGTGGATTAAAGAAAATATCGGTACCGGCTAGGGTTGGGGTCGCGCAGGCGGCCAATGCCACTGCAACGCTCAAAGCAAGGCGTTTTTTCATCATCATCTCCAAGGCATTCTTCGGGGTAACAGCGTTAATCGTTGCGTTCGTTCATCCGTGAGCGATCGCGACCAGCGCATTCCTGCCGATCGCAACGCTTCCGTGTCGAGCGAAATTATTCAGAGTAATGGTGAAAAAGCGGTGACAACCATATGACAGCGCAGCGAAAGTTTTGCGAGCAACCAATCGCGTCGACAATCATTTGACGGCCATCGGCGCGGACGACCAATCGAGCCGGATATCCCAGACGTATTGAAACTGTTCCGGCAGCGTCGGCGTGAGCGCGTTGTCGATATGGTCGTAGACGTTCGTAGGGGGCAATACGTTGGCGTCGCGCCCGTAGATAAAATCCTGATCCTCGACGATGACGCGATAGGCCTTGTTCAGCTGTAGGGCGCGTTCGACCGATGGCACGATCAGCGCGTAGACATCCTTGCCGGCAAGCGCCGCAGTATTGAGCGTGCCGTCGGCGTGAAACCAGCGCGCCATCATCTCCGGGTTATTGCGAAATTCACTGCCGCCACCGGCGCGTTGCAGATACGTGGCAATTTCGCCGTGTTGCTCACCGACCGTGGGCGCGTCGGACATTCCTTTCAGATTGATGTAGCCCCAGCCGGCACCGCCATCGACTTTGCGAGCGAAGCTGAACGTCTTATCGATGGTGGAACCGATCGACCCGTGACAGCCCATGCAGAACAGATTTTCTTCATAGGTATTGGCGCGCAGCCGCCCGTGGCGATCCTCGATGAAGCCCTGCACCGCCCAACCCATACCGTTGTCGAGCCCCCGATCGCCGAGGCGCGTGTAACCCGGCAGATAACCCGCATCCTTCTCATACCCTTCCTCGCGATAAAGCTCCGCCAGCGCGTACTTCGGCATCGCCTGCGCCTTCAGCATGTAGCGCACCTCCTTCATCCGCCGCGACACGCCGATATCGCCCTCGCGACCGATGCCGAGATAGCGCACGGTGTGCAGAAATTCAGTGCCTTGCGGATAGAGATGGCGATCGAAGAAGTACGGTTGCGCCGCGCCGACATAACCGCTGACGCGGGCGATGCGACGGGCGATCGCGAGCTGACCGTCGCCATCGAGATCCTGACCGACTTCGCGCTCGTCGATCGGCACGGTATCGATACTGGCTAGTCCTTTAATACCGGCTTCGACGATCGCCAGGTTGGCGCTGTACACGGCGCGCGAATAGTCGCCTTTTGCGTTGGTTCGATACGGCGGCGCGAGCCGAATCATCACATCGTCGGTCGAGCCATTGGTCGGCCAGAACGTCGATGGAAACGGTTTGTAGTTGAACGCGACCCAATGGCTGCCGTCCTTCGCAAACCCTTCCGCATCGAAAGCCGCCGCACCGCGCTCCAGACCGTGCAGATCCGGAATCCAGCCCTTGAAGCCGGCTGCGCGCAATCGTGGCGCCAGCTCGCTGTAGTTGTCCTGCGCGATCCACTGCCGAATCTCCGCATCGCTGATACGCGCCACGCGCTCGCTGCGATCCTCGAACAGATTGCGCCAATGATTGGTCATGCCGAGTTCGCTGAAGCTGTATGCCACTTGCAGAGCGGCATCGTCCATCGTGTTTTCGCGCCCCGGCAGCGCATTTTGATGGCAGACGTAACACGGGTTATGGCGACCTTCGGTGCGTGTGTAGCATTGCGGCGGAATGACCGCTTCGCGGTTATACGTGGCCGCGACCGGATGCACATCGAGACGCGGCGGCATCACATCGACGCTGACGCGCAATTGATCGAGCAACTGCTCGTAAGGGCTCGGAGATTTTTCCGCTATCGATACGGGTTGCGCCGACAGGTCGGCCATGAAAAACGCGGCGAAAAGGATGACGCCCGTACGAAAATACACGATGATCTGCTCCGCTTTGAATTGCCCGATTCAGCCGGGCAACCTAGCAGCGCAATATGTCGATTCGATGAATCACATTGCTCTACCCATCTCGTAGAACACTGCGCTTCGCCGTTTAACTCGTTGTCACTCAAATCGCCCCGGAGTATCCGCAATGCCGTTCAATCGCCGCCAGCTCGTGCCACTCGTATTGCTCGGCCTCTGGCTCGGCGCGGCGTATTGGCTGCGCTTTTATCTGATGGAAAATCTGCATTGGGTCGATATTTGCGGACCGAACAGCCCCGAGCCGCAATGTGCGATTCGCAGCAATCTGGGCTTGGCGATTCACTTTCGCGTGCTGGCGTGGGTGGCGGTTGTCGCCGCGCTTTTGGCTTTTTTTCTGAAGGGAAAAGCAGGACGGGTGCTGGCGTGGGTCAGCTTGATATTTACGCTGCCCGCGCTCGCGCTTTATACGGTGACAATGGCGGTTTTTGCGTTGCTGCTGGCCGGAATGCGGTTAGTGCGCGATGAGCGCAGCGTCTCAGCCGGTTGAGATCGCTGCGGTCGATGCGGCTGCGCGTCCACTGCTAAAGGCCCACGAACGCGTTAACGCCAACACCAGTAATGCGGACGTCGCGGCCCAACCCAGAGCCTGTGCGTTGCGCCAGGTTTCTTCCCAGAGCTGGAACGGAATACCCACTGCAATCACCAGCAACAGCAACGCAAGTTCTCGCTTCGGCGCCTGAGTCGGCAGGCGCAGAAATACCAGCGCCGGCAACAACAACACGTAGCTCGGAAATAACCGATAACGCGGATCGAAAACCAGTTGCAGCATCAGCACCGCCGCCACAAATGCGGTGACTATTAACAACCGGCCGGCGTTTACTTCAAGTCGCAAAAACACCCGACCACGCTTCGATGCGACGGGCGCAAACGCCAGTGCGGCACGCAACAGAATGGCCGCATTCAATATCGTCAGCGCGATGGTCCATAGCCATTCCCAACTATCGCGATTCGCGAAGGCGGCCTGATGCCACCAGAGCGCAATGCACGCACCGCCAATCGCGCCGAACACCGGAATCAACAATGCGGCTTCACGAGTGGCCGGCACTCCCGCGACGATCAGCGTCAGCAGCAATATTCCTCCCGAGACGATCAGCCAATGCTGCCAATCCGGCACATTCGACACTGGCCCGGCAAGAATTTGCTTGTCGTGGCGATCGGCATCGAACAACCCCCAATAGCCGCCCACTGCCCCCTCGTTATTACGTTTCCATGGCTGATCGAACGCCTCGATGATGTTGTATTGCCAGCCATTGTGCTCAGCCATTGCAACGAAACCGCGCGTGAATCGCGCCTGTTCGATGCGACTCGCTATCGCCGTTTCGCGCTGCCTGCCTTCGCTCGGCCAACCCACCTCGCCGATGAAAATATCCTTCGGTGCGAGCCGGCGTTCGAACTCCGCATGCACCTCGGCGATGTGTTCGAGGGCGCGCGCGCCGCTGGTCGGCTCATCCTCCCAGTACGGCAGTAAATGGATGGTAACGAAATCCACCACGGGCGCGATTTGCGGATGCTTGATCCAGAATTCCCACACGTCGGCATACGTTACCGGCTGCGCTACACGCTGCTTCACTTCGGTAATCAGTTCGGCAAGACGTTGTCCTGAAATGTCCTTTCGCAGCAGCGCCTCGTTACCGACGATCACCGACTGCACGATGTCCGGATAGCGATTCGCGGCGGCGATCAGCTGCTCGATTTCGAGCCGTGTATTTTTTTCGTCCGGGCTGACCCAGGCGCCGAGCATGACCTTAAGACCGTGCTTATGTGCGAGCTCCGGCAATCCCTCGAAGCCGGTCATCGAATAAGTACGCACGCATGAAAAATATTGCGACAACAACGCCAAATCGGCATCCATGCGTTCCGGGCGAATCACGAAATGATCGAGCGGCGATTGATCTTTATCGAACGGGCTGTACGAAACGCACTGCAACTTGTGCGTCGCCGATGCGGCTTCCGGTAACCGCACCTGCTGACCCTGCCAACTCCAATAACCGCCGAGCAACGCGGCCGATAGCAGAATCGAGATTAGATAGACAGGCACGACAAGACGGTTGGCTGACAACATGAATAATTCGAGCTCAGCAGATAAGTGAGATCAGCGGATGCTGCTCAACGGGTATCAAGATGTTGTAATCACGAAGCGCGTGCCGAGGCACGGCGCGCCTTCAAAAACTCAACAACGATTGGCAATACCGAAATTCCAATGATCGCGAATATCACCAGCGTGAAATTACTTTTTACCGCGGGCAGATTGCCGAAGAAATAACCCAGCAACAAAAAGCTCCAAACCCATAACAGCGCGCCGACGACGTTGTATGCAAGGAAGCGGCGATAATTCATCGCGCCGACGCCGGCCACGAACGGTGCGAATGTGCGAATGATCGGCACGAAGCGGGCGATGATGATGGTTTTGCCGCCATGTTTTTCGTAGAACGCCTCGGTGCGTACAAGATGCTGCCGATTGAGCCAACGATAATCGCGACTGAATACCTTTGGGCCGAAATAATGACCGATCGCGTAGTTCAGCGAGTCGCCCGCAATTGCGGCGATGCTGAGCGCCGCGCCGAGCAGCCATAAATCGAAATCGCCCTTGGCGGTGAATGCCCCAGCGGCAAACAGCAGCGAATCGCCCGGTAGAAATGGCATAACGACCAAGCCCGTTTCTACAAATACAATCGCGAACAGAATGACGTAAGTCTGTACGCCGTAGTCGCGAATCAGCTCGCTCAAATGCACATCGATGTGCAGAATGAAATCGATCAAATACTTCACATATTCCATGCCTGACAACCTTTTCTTCAAACCGTGAAAACGCTCAATACGGCTACGGAGCGCCGGCGGCATGGTATCAGAGTCGTTGCTGGCGAGCGCTATCGCGGACCAGCGCACTGTTGGAAGCAAGAACTTTATCTTAGAATGACTGCCCTTTCCGGATAGCTGTGCCTCCGAATCCCATGGCTGAAATTAATAATCCCCCGCGCAATTACACCAACCTCTTTCACGTGATTTTCGTGCTGTTCAGTCTGAGCGCGATCACGCTCGGTCTGTGGACGCTACTCAATCGCCCGGAAGAAGTGCCGTCGTGGCCGGATGAAATTTCCGGCTTCGCGTATTCGCCGTTTCGTTTCGGGCAGAGCCCGATCACCGAAACGTATCCGAGCATCGAACAAATTGAAGAGGATATGGCGCTGCTCGCGAAGCACACCAAACACATTCGTATTTATTCGGTAAAAGATATTCAGGGCGAGATTCCGCATCTCGCCGCGAAATACGGCCTCAGCGTGACGCTCGGTGCCTGGCTCACCAACGAGCGCGAACAAAATCTGCTCGAATTGAATCGCCTGATCGATGTCGTCAATAACAGCGACAACATCGAGCGCATCATCGTCGGCAACGAAACATTATTGCGCCAGGAGCTGACGGGCGAAGACCTGGTTGCGTACATCAATTATGTGCGCCAGGGCATCAATCGAAAAATTCCGATCTCAACCGCCGACTCGTGGGATTTCTGGCTGAAAGAAAAACGACTCGGCGAATCGGTCGATTTTCTTGGCGCGCACTTTCTGCCGTACTGGAAAGGCCAACCCGTCGAATATGCGAACACCGATATCTTCGCTTCTTACGACAAACTTAAAAGCGAACCCGAATATAAAGACAAACCGATCCTGATGGCGGAAGTCGGCTGGCCAAGCCGCGGTCGCGAGCGCGGCGAAGCACAAACATCGGAAGCGATCGAAGGCAAATTCATTCGCTCATTCGTTGCGTTAGCCGAAAAGAAAAATCATCAATACTTCCTGATGGAAGCCTTCGATCAACCGTGGAAAATGAAACAGGAAGGCGCAGTCGGTGCGTATTGGGGTGTGTTCAACGCGGATCGCCAGCCGAAATTTGCATTAAAGGGTCCGCTGCAACCGATACCGCATTGGCGCACGCTGGTGGCAACGACAATTGCGCTCGGCATTCTCAGCTTTCTGATGTTCTTGATCGATGCACGCAACATGCGTCGTCGCGCGGTTAGTTTCCTCGCCGTGATTGCATTCATCACCACATCGAGTCTCGTATATATCGCGTATCAAATACTCGATCCGTATGCATCGACGGGGACGATTATTCTCGGCGTCATTTTATCGTTGAGCGCAATTGGCGTTGCGACCGTGCTCTTTGTTGAAGCACATGAATGGGCTGAAGCCGTGTGGGTGTTGCGACGCAAACGTCCGTTCGGTCCTGCACCAGAGGTAGAGAACAGCCGACAACCGAAAGTCTCGATTCATGTGCCGTGCTACAACGAGCCGCCGGATATGGTGATCGAGACAATCGAGGCTCTGCGCAAATTGCGTTACGACAATTACGAAGTGCTTATCGTCGACAACAACACCAAGGACGAGTCGGTATGGCGCCCGGTCGAAGAATACTGTCAGCAGATCAACGATCCGCGCTACCGCTTCTTTCATGTCGCACCCCTCGAAGGCTTCAAAGGCGGCGCGCTTAATTTTGCGCTGCGCAATACGGTTGCCGATGCCGAAATCATTGCGGTGATCGATAGCGACTATCAGGTCAGCGAAAGATGGCTGCGCGATCTCATTCCGCATTTCGAAAATCCGCGCATCGCCATCGTGCAGGCGCCACAGGATTATCGCGATGGCGACGAAACACTCTTCAAGAAAATGTGTTACGCCGAATACCAGGGCTTCTTTCATATCGGCATGGTCACACGCAACGACCGCAACGCGATCATTCAGCACGGCACGATGACGATGGTACGGCGTACGGTGCTCGAAGAGCTTGGCGGTTGGGGTGAAGATACGATCACGGAAGACGCCGAACTCGGCTTGCGCGTTTTCCATCACGGTTACGAAGCGGCTTACATCGAAGATAGCTATGGCAAAGGTCTGATTCCCGACAACTTCATCGACTATCGCAAGCAACGTTTCCGCTGGGCCTATGGCTCGGTTCAGATCATGCGCAAATATGCGCGCCCATTATTTCTTGGCGGCGAGACCCGACTCACACTCGGTCAGCGTTACCACTTTATTGCCGGTTGGCTGCCATGGATCGCCGACGGTATGAATTTGTTTTTCACGCTCGGCGCGCTGCTGTGGTCATTCGGGATGATTATTTCGCAGCAGATCGATCCGCCACTCGCGGTATATGCGATACCACCGCTGGCGCTGTTTTTCTTCAAACTGGCGAAACTGTATTACGTCTATCGCAGCCGCGTCGGCACCGATCAAAAAACAACGCTGCAAGCCGCACTCGCGGGACTCGCACTCAGCTTCGTCATTTCGAAGGCGATGTTGTACGGCATCTTCACCAGTAAAATTCCTTTCTTGCGCACACCGAAAATGAAAGATCGCGAATCGGTTTGGTTTGCGTTACTGCTGGTGTCGGAAGAACTGATCATTACGTTGCTGCTCTGGGGCGCTGCCATCGGCATCATCATTCGTCGGCCCGATGAAATCTCCGCGACGGATCTGCGGCTGTGGTTAATTGCACTGTTCATTCAATCACTGCCGTATTTCGCCGCAGTGGTGATGTCGATTGTGTCCAGTGCCAAGCCTTTTACGCCGGCTACCGCGACTACGCCCTCGCCCGTTAATTAATAGCCCACATCGGCGGCGGATTTTTTCCGCCGCCATCGTTTCTCGCGAACGATGTGCGTTAAACATTTTCTGTTATCGTTCGTCATCGACAACGTTTGGTCGTGCGCATCCCCGGCTATCGAGAGGCAACGATGCCAATACAACTCGGACAATTCGAATTTACCGATAGCCTTGGATTAATCTGCGGCTTCTCACTCGAAGAAAATGGGCCGGCATTACCGCTACATTGGGAACGCCAGCGCGACGACACAACGGAAACTGCGGCCTGGCCATTCGACAAACCGGTGTGGCTACATTTCAATCTGGCAGATACCCGCGCTACACAATGGATTGCAGCATGTGTATTGATCCCGCAAGAAGCGCGGGAACTATTGCTGGATATCGACGCGCATATTCGCAGCGAAATATTCGATGACGGCTTCGCTCTGGTCATCGCCGATCTGCATCACGATTTCAAAGACGATCCCGAAGGCCTCGGCGTTTTGCGTGTCTATGCCGATCACCGCTGCGTTATCACCGGTAGACGTCATCCATTAAAAGCGGTCGATCAATTGCGCCGCACGATGATGCGCGGGTTGGAAGTGCCAAGCACCATCGAGTTGTTCGGCCATCTCATCCAGGATCTCGGTGAAGTTCTTCATGGCGTGATAAAAAATTTCAGCGATACGGTCGATGACACCGAGGATCAAATTCTCGCCGGCCGCTTACAGGATCAAGGCACCGAGCTAGGACGCGTTCGGCGCTTGTTCGCGCGTCTACGCCGCCACGTCAATGCCGGACGCACTGCGCTCGCACATTGTGCAATGAGCCTTCGACATCACGTCGATCGCGATGAGATGACACGCCTGCATCAGGCGGTTGAACGCCTCGATGGCGTCGCACAGGACATTGAACTCATTCAGGAACGCGCTCGGTTGCTTCAAGAGGAAATAGCGGGCCAGCTCGGTAAAGCAACCAACCGCAATCTCTACATTCTTTCATTGATGACAACCACGCTACTGCCGATCAATCTGATCACCGGTGTATTCGGCATGAACACGGGTGGACTGCCTTGGGCCAACGATCCATCGGGCTTCACCCGGGCAACCTTGTGCATGTTGATCGGCGTGGCGATATCGCTGGGAATTTTGCACTGGCGGAAAATTTTGTAGAAATTCTCGTCCTCTTAGGAGAGCTTCGATGAACGCGCCGATAGAGCACCGCTTTTTTGCGCCCGATGGTCTCCAGCTTTTTTATCGCGACTATATTCCTGAAAAAGAAAACGCACCTGTCGTGCTTTGTCTACACGGCCTGACGCGCAACAGCCGCGATTTCGCTGAGCTTGCCCAGCATTTACAAAAT
>CAMLJR010000088.1 GCA_946480345.1 uncultured Spongiibacteraceae bacterium | reverse complement strand
AATGGGGTGGCTGATGGGGATCGAACCCACGACCACAGGAATCACAATCCTGTGCTCTACCAACTGAGCTACAGCCACCATTGAACGAGGTGTATTACAAAATCGACACCTGCTACGGAATTGGTGCGCCCAGCAGGATTCGAACCTGCGACCCACGGCTTAGAAGGCCGTTGCTCTATCCAACTGAGCTATGGGCGCTTTTCACCCCATGGGTACGGTGGATCGGCTGGGATCTGACACACTGAGAAAAGTGGTCGGGGTAGAAGGATTCGAACCTCCGACATCCTGGTCCCAAACCAGGCGCGCTACCGGACTGCGCTATACCCCGATGTCAAAAACCGCTCCGTTACAGGAGGTGCGCATCATACTTGCGAGCTTTTTACCCGTCAATCGAAAAACACGGCTATTTACCGCTTCAAATCATTGTTATGTATCGACTAATTTTTTGTCACGCTGGCTGCTCAAAATCCTCCGTGCGACAATGGCGCCCGCGAAATTTCAGACGAGGTCGGTAAGCAATGGCAGCATTGGTGTTGGACGGCAAGGCAACCGCAGCGCAATGGGAAGCGGAGTTAACACAGCGCGTAGCAAAGTTGAAGGAACAATCCGGTGGCAAAACGCCGATTCTCGCGACCATTCTCGTTGGTGACGATCCCGCCTCTGCAACCTACGTGAAGATGAAAGGCAATGCCTGTCGCCGTGTCGGGATGGAATCGCTCGCGGTCGAGCTACCCTCCTCTACCACTACCGAACAATTGCTCGCGAAAATTCACGAACTCAACAACGACTCCAACGTGCACGGCATTTTGCTGCAACACCCGGTGCCCGCGCAGATCGACGAACGCGCGTGCTTTGATGCGATTGCGTTGAGCAAAGATGTCGATGGGGTGACCTGCCTCGGCTTCGGCCGCATGGCGATGGGTGAGCCGGCTTATGGTTGCGCGACGCCACAAGGCATCATGCGTTTGTTGCAGCAGTACAACATTCAAATCGAAGGCAAACACGCGGTTGTAGTAGGACGCAGTCCGATTCTCGGCAAACCGATGGCGATGATGTTGTTGCAAGCCAATGCGACGGTAACTATCTGTCACTCGAAAACTCGCAATCTGGCGGAATTGATCAAGCAAGCCGATATTGTGGTTGGCGCAGTCGGCAAACCCGAATTCATCAAAGGCGAGTGGATTAAAGATGGCGCCGTGGTTGTCGATGCCGGCTATCACCCCGGCGGCGTCGGCGATATCGAATTAACCGCGATCAAGGATCGCTGCGCAGCTTATACGCCCGTACCGGGTGGGGTCGGCCCGATGACAATCAACACATTGATTCTGCAATCGGTCGAATCCGGCGAACGCAGCCTGGGCTGAGATGATGCGATACGGGATCTGGTTGAATGCTGGCTACCAGCCGGTAGTGTCGGCGATATTGAACTAGCCGCGATAAAGTCGATGTGCAGCTTATACGCCCGTCCCGATGGTGTCGGCCCGACGACAATCAACACATTGATTCTGCAATCGGTGCCATCGGGCAAAAAAGCCTGGGCTAACCATTTTGAAACCGCGACTGCCATTCTAGCGGCAGCGCTTTGACGCCCGTTGCCGATTGATGCTTACCGAGTTGCGCTTCTATTTATGGTCGGATACATCGTTAGTGACTTTTTGCGTTTCGTCGTAAGCAAACCAACCGACAGCTGCCACTAAACCGATGATCAGCGGTACCATTCCGTAATCGAAAAGAAACGAGAAAATTGTTTCGACGTTCATTGTGCATCCTCCTGTGTGAGCTTGTGATTTCACTATAGACACACGAAGGATAAGCAATGATGACGCAGATCAACCTTTGATTTCTGTACGCTAATCGATTTCGACTAATCCGATTATTCGCGCCGCCAAGTGGTACCGCCTTTACCGTCCTCCAAAACAATTCCCTTTGCCTTCAGCTCATCGCGAATCTCGTCCGAACGGGCGAAGTTTTTGTTCGCACGCGCCTGCAAACGCTCGGCAATCAAGGCATCGATTTGTTCAGGATTTAATACAACGCCAGCCTGCAGATACTCGAGCGGATTCCGCAGCAAAATACCCAGCATTTGTCCCAGCGCTTTTAACTGACCAGCCAGATTTTGTTTCGTGAAAACATCCGGCGCACTGTTCAGCTCGCGCACCAAATCGTACATAACCGACAACGCCTCGCGGGTATTGAAATCGTCATCCATCGCAATGATGAAGCGATCAAAATAACTACTGGTTGTCATCTCTTCCTGCGAAGCCGGCACAACATCCGCATAATCTTTCAGCGCGTTATAAAAACGATCCAGACCGTTGCGCGCCTCCTGCAAACTTTCCTGCGAATAATCGATCTCGCTGCGGTAATGGCTACTTATCAATAAATAGCGCACAACTTCAGCGTCATATTTATCGAGAATTTCGCGAATCGTGAAAAAATTGCCGAGCGATTTCGACATTTTTTCGCCATCGACTCGCACCGCTCCAGCGTGCATCCAGTAATTCACATATTGCTTGCCGGTCGCCGCCTCGCTCTGAGCGATCTCGTTTTCGTGGTGCGGAAAACGCAAGTCGGGCCCGCCCCCATGAATATCGAACGTATCGCCCAAGCAGCAGGTCGACATCGCCGAGCACTCGATATGCCAGCCGGGCCGACCCGGACCCCACGGTGAATTCCACACGGCTTCTTCATTCGGCTTCGCGGATTTCCATAAAGCAAAATCGCGAGGATCGCGTTTGGCTTCATCGATTTCGATGCGCGCACCCGCGAGTAGTTCGTCAGGATTTTTTCCAGATAATTTGCCGTAACCTTCGAATTTACCGACTGCGTAATACACATCGCCGTTATCTGCGCGATAGGCGTAACCATTCGCAATCAACTTTTCGATCATCGCAAACATCTGATCGATGTGCATCGTTGCACGCGGCTCGGCACTCGGCGCCAGAACACCCAAGCGGCGCTCGTCTTCATGCATTGCAGTGATGAAGCGCTCGGTAAGCGCCGTATATGTTTCGCCATTTTCAGCAGCGCGACGCAAAATCTTGTCATCGATATCGGTGATATTGCGCACGTAGGTCACGTCGTAACCGCGCGAGCGCAAATACCGCGTGATGACATCGAATGCCACCAGGACACGCGCGTGCCCAAGATGGCAATAGTCGTACACGGTCATACCGCATACGTACATCCGAATCTTGCGGGGCTCAATCGGCGTGAAAATTTCCTTGCTGCGGGTCAGCGTGTTGTAAATCATCAAAGCCATGTTGTTTTTCTCTCTATCCTTTGCTCTTGCTCAATAATTTATTCAGCACTCTGCGCCGCTTCGTTAAATGTATCGCGCAATCCGATCGTTTTATTGAATACTGGATGCTCTGCGCTGTGATCGTATCGATCAGCAACAAAATAACCTTCGCGCTCGAATTGGAAGGTCTGCTCGGGTTGCGCTTCAACAAGACTCGGCTCGATGTAACAATTTTCAAGAACGCGCAATGCGTTCGGATTTAAATGCTGCATGAAGTCTTCGCCGCCGCGATCGGGAGCTTCGTGTAAAAACAATCGATCATAAACACGAATAGTCGCGCGCTTACCATGCGTTGCCGACACCCATTGGATAACACCTTTCGGCTTCACGCCGTCGGCGGGGTCGGCGCCGTGCGTACCGGCATCGTAGGTGGCACGCACTTCGACGATGTTGCCATCAGCATCTTTAATGACTTCATTGGCGGTGATGACATACGCGTTACGCAAACGTACTTTTTTACCGAGCACGAGCCGCTTATATTTTTTGTTCGCCTCTTCACGAAAATCATCGCGATCGATAACGATCTCACGCGTGAACGGCAACTGCCGCTCGCCGAGATCATCGCGTGTCGGATGAGCTGGCGCGCTCAGCATTTCGACCTGATTTTCAGCCTCTTTATTTTCAGGGAAATTAGTAATAACAATTTTCAGCGGATTCAAAACACACATCGCGCGCGGTGCGTTTTTATCGAGATCATCGCGAATCGCAAATTCGAGCATCGCGACATCGACGACGCCATCGCTGCGTGTGACGCCAATCATGTCGCAGAAATTTCTCAGCGCACGAGCGGTATAACCACGGCGACGCAGACCCGCCAGCGTCGGCATGCGCGCGTCGTTCCAACCATCGACAATTTTGTCATCGACGAGCTGTTTTAATTTACGCTTGCTCGTCACGGTGTAATTCAAATTCAAGCGTGCGAATTCGTATTGGCGTGGACGTGCGGGCGCCGGCAGCGCAGGCCAGTCACTCGCGGCCGAAAGAATGTCGATCAGCCAATCGTAGAGCGGTTTGTGATCCTCGAATTCGAGCGTGCAAATCGAATGCGTAATACCTTCAATCGCATCGGATTGGCCGTGTGCAAAATCATAGCTGGGATAAATGCACCACTTGTCGCCGGTCTGGTGATGCGCCACTTTGCGAATACGATACAGAATCGGATCGCGCAAATTCATGTTCGGTGCAGCCATATCGATTTTCGCGCGCAGCACGCAGGCACCTTCGTCAAATTCCCCGCCGCGCATTTTTTCGAACAGCGCGAGATTTTCATCGACGCCTCGTTCGCGATATGGACTGTTCTTACCGGGCTCGGTCAGCGTGCCGCGATATTCGCGCGCCTGATCCGGCGTTAAATGACAGACGTAAGCCTTGCCTGTGCGAATCAGATGTACCGCCCATTCGTACAACTGATCGAAATAATCCGATGCGTAATGCACAGGCTCCTGCCATTGAAAGCCGAGCCAGCGCACGTCTTCCTGGATCGCATCGATAAATTCCTGATTCTCTTTTTCCGGATTGGTATCGTCGAAACGTAAATTGCATTGACCGCCGAATTGTTCGGCAAGACCGAAGTTCAAGCAGATCGATTTCGCGTGACCGATGTGCAGGTAGCCGTTTGGCTCGGGCGGAAAACGCGTCGCGACGCGATCGACGCGCCGACTGGCGAGATCGTCTTCAATAATCCCGCGCAAAAAATTGTTGGCGACCTTAGCGGTCGGTGCTTCGCTAGTGCTCATGCGTTTCTCGGAATAGAACTGAAATGGATACGGAACGGCAAAGCCCGTATTATAGCCGCCCTTCACTCTCCGTTTCACAGGCAGCGACTACATGATTACTCTGCATACTAATTTCGGCGATATCAAACTGGAGCTCGATTTCGACAAGGCCCCGAAAAGCGCGGCGAATTTTGTCGAATACGTCAAAGCCGGCCATTACGACAACACCGTTTTCCATCGTGTTATCGATAACTTCATGATTCAGGGCGGCGGCTTTGGCCCCGGTATGAAACAGAAAGAAACCCGCGATCCGATCGAAAACGAAGCCGATAACGGCCTGAAAAACGACGCCGGCACCATTGCAATGGCGCGTACGATGGACCCGCATTCGGCGAGCGCACAGTTCTTCATCAACGTTGCCGACAATCACTTCCTCAACCACAGCGGGAAAAATTCTCAGGGCTGGGGTTATGCCGTGTTCGGCCGCGTGGTTGAAGGCATGGACGTCGTGAACCGCATCAAAGGCGTTGCCACCACCAGCAAAGCCGGTCATCAAGACGTGCCTGCCGAAGATGTGGTCATCACGAAAGCGACCGTCGAAGAACAGAAATAAACGAATCGGAAACGCGCTGTCGTGACGACACTGTTCATTTCCGACCTGCATCTGCAGCCGTCGCAACCGGAATTGCTGCGAGCCAGTCTGCACTGGCTCGATACTGTTCCGCGCGGCGCAGATGCGCTCTACATTCTCGGTGATTTATTCGAAGCATGGATTGGCGATGACGATGATTCGCCGTGGCTCGATGAATTTGCCGCCACATTGAATCGACTCGCCAACAACGGCACGCACGTTTATTTTCAGCACGGCAATCGCGATTTTCTGCTTGGCGATGCGTTCGCAAAACGCTGCGGTATGGAATTACTGCCCGAGGCTGCGCTCATCGATCTTTACGAGCGCAAGCTATTGTTGCTGCACGGCGATACGCTCTGCACCGAGGATCGCGAATACCTGGCATTTCGCGCACAAGTGCGCAATCCCCTCTGGCAACAATCTATTTTGAATCGCTCATTGCCCGAACGTCGCGAACTGGCTGCGATGCTGCGCAACGAAAGCAAAATGGCCGGCAGCATGAAATCTTCACAGATCATGGATGTCACCCCCGACGAAGTGATCCACACAATGGAGAGTGCAGGCGTCGAATTACTGATTCACGGCCATACACACCGCCCCGCGCGCCATAGCCTGATCGTTAGTGGAAAAAGCGCTGAACGAATCGTGCTGGGTGATTGGAGCATGGAGAATGGCGGATGGATGATTCGGGCCGAAGCCGATGGCTCAATCGAGCTGGAAAATTTTCCGCTGCAATAAGGTCGCTCGCGTTTCCTTTCCAATCATGCGGCGATAGGGCCGCTGTGAAAGCGAAATTCGGTATCCGTCGCTTCGATTAATTCGCGTTCGCGCTCGGCAAAAAAACGCACTCGTTCATCGATAGATTGTGGCGAATACTGTTGCGCGAGCTGCAGGTAGTGCTGAAAATGCCGCGATTCGGACGCGAGCAAACCGTTATAAAACTTTTCCAATTCCGCATCGAGCAATGGCGCGAGTCGCGCAAAACGCTCACACGAACGCGCTTCGATAAACGCACCGATGATCAACGTATCGATCAGCTTGGCCGGCTCGAACGTTCGCACATGTTTATGCAGTGCACCGGCATAACGCGCGGGTGTTGTCTGCACATACTCAATGCCACGTGCGGTCATGATTGCGAGCACCTGTTCGAAATGACGCAGCTCCTCCCGTGCGAGGCGCGACATGCGTTGCAGCAATTCGGGTTTATCGACATAGCGATAGAGCAGTGTCAGCGCAGTGCCGGCGGCTTTTTTTTCGCAATTGGCGTGATCGATCAACAGCAGCTCGGGTTCGGCGAGTGCATTTTGTAGCCATGCGTCTGGCGTAGGACACAACAGAAACTGCTGAATGGCGCGAAGATTGGACATTGGAAAAACGATCGATTGCGGGGCGCGGCAGTATACCGGCTGACTGCGTTATTGAGGAATTGGCGGGGACGCTTCGCTTTCATTCGGCGTGGACAAATCGATACGGAAACTGCGCGACATCGGCCCCATCGGCGTATCGACGGTCAGCAACACAATCAAGTAACGCTCGGCTTGGTCGGCCAATAACACCGGCAGCGCAAATTTTATGGGCTGCGTGGTATTACCGAGATCGAAGCGACGCTGTGTATCGCACAACAGCGTAACGCCCTGCTGTTTCGCTACTTCAACCAATAGCGACCCTTGATTCAATCGAGTGGTAATTTCGATAGCGACCGAATTCTGCTGGTTCGGCGCCACCGCTTCTGCAATCGAATAATCGAGCTTTACCGGTGCTGCCGGCGACAAACTGCCGCGAGCAGCCTGCGCGTTAACGCTCGGCTTCGCGCTGACACCGGATTTTGCATTGGACTGTGCAAAAGCACCCGTTTGATAAACGCCGCCCAATATCAGGCACATGAGTATTGAAAACGAGAATATATATTTCATGGCGCAGCGCTCACCGTTACTTTGAAGCATTGCCGACCCGCGACGATCCCGCTGCCCGCAACGACATTGCCGACGTGAAACGCACTGAGCACGTACGCACCCGCCGATAACGTGCCGCTAGGATAGCGGGCCGTGCGATTCGACAAACTGCCTGAGCGCGCCTGCTGATACGTCAGCCGCGCGCCGCGCTGCAATAACTCGAAACCCGCCACCGCACCGGAAAAACCTGTTTCGGGCTCAACGGTGAACTGATAACGCCCAGCCGCAGCGACATCGAAGCGTAAATAGCGGCGATTCGACAGCGTATTGCCAGTGCCGTAATCGTTGCCGGAACACACGGAAACCGCTCCACCATTTGCGCTGATATTCGCATACACCGGCAAATCGTCGGGGTCGGGCGCGTGGGTTTCAAATTCCGCAAATGGCTGGATCGAAGACCCGTCGACATCCTCGTCATTGAGAATTGTCGCGATATCGTCGGCCATCGCGGAGGAAGCCTGCTCGTCGATCAATTGACTGCCATAGCTGAACAAGGTTGCCAACGCCGGCGTGGTTTTATAGGTACCGCTTAGCGCATGCATCAAGCCATCGATGCCAAGCCCCAGGCCGCCGTAGGAACTGTCGGCGCCGATATTGAATAACGCGCGTTGCACCGAGCTTTCGGAAAACCAGCCGGTTGGAATGCCGCCGAATCGATCCTGCACGTTAAAGAAAAATTCGCGCGATGAACTGTGCATCGTTGTGACTTCATCCGAGTCGCGATAAATCGGCGTGTTCAGCGCCAGCGCTGCAAATGCGGTGGCCCAGCCTTCGTCGAGTGCGACCCGCGGGTCCATATAGTCGAACAGACTATGCTCGCCCCCGAGACTGTCGGAGCGCGAAAACACCCGCGTGATGAAGTGGCCGAATTCGTGGGCGATGACCATTTCGTCGAACTCGTCGGTATCGATTGCTGCATCGCCGCGTAGATAAATGGCAGAGGTGCTTGCGCTAAAAAATGCACCGCCGATTTTGCCCTGCGCCAGCGTGCCATTACTGTCGCTGGTGTTTTTTGTGCTCCAGAAATAACGCAGCGATCCAAATTGCGCGTCGGCGTTGCTCGCAAGCACAGCGTTAATCGCTTTACATGCGGTATCGAGAATTGCGAATGGCGCAGCGACACGTGCGCCGTTATACGCACCGTTGCTCCAGCCAGACTGCGCATGCAGATCCCGGCGCGGTGAAGCATTCGCGCTCGTTGCGCTCGATTCGGTCATTACATACATCGCGTCGCTTGAGGTGTTGTCGGCGACGGCGATATTCCAGTTCGCGCCGCTGGCAAAATCAGTCGCCCGGTACAACTGGGCACGTACGCGCAGGCAAACGTTGCTTGCGGTGCCGACGGTAGCCTCGTACCAACCATCGCCGTCGGTCAGCGTCGTTGCAATCACCTCGCCAGCACAACTAACACCATTGCTGGATGCCACGATCTCTACAACCACGCCGCGCGCCGGCGTTACATGCGGATTGTCGTAATCGAGGCCAGGTCCGGGCTGATAAGACGGTGCCGGAGGGAAAAACGGCACTCGATCGTAGGTAATGCGGCCGCTGATTTTGCCGGCCGCAGCAACGGGCGGCGTCGCGACCGAAAAATTCGAGGTCGTTGGGCAGGAAAGAATCGTCGAATTGTTCGTTGGCAAAGCCGGAATGGAAATCCCGGTGGTCGCCGGCTGGCCAGGCGCAGCGGAATCCGATGAGCCGCCGCCCCCACCGCCTCCGCCACCGCAGGCAGCAATGAACATTGGCGCGAAGCCAATAACAAATCGCCAGGTATTTTTTTGATTAATCCGGTTTATTCGATTCAACACAAAGAGCCTGCCGCTTCCCTTCTGGTTTTTATTTGGATTTTTCGTTTTGCGGCGCTTGGGCTTTTTACTTCAACCGTCAGATTGCGCCGACATAGCGCTGATAATGCGCTTCCGATAGCAGATAAAACTCGCGATCGATTTGTTCGCGTAGCGCCAGCAATGTCATATGCCGATACCCAGGCGCCAGTTCAAAACCGAAACTACGTGTATCGGCGATCTGACTGGCGCCCGCGCGCAGCAGTTCGAACACCCATACCAGCGGGTCTTTATGCTTCGAATAACGCAGTTGCTGCGCCTGCAATTGCGCGGCGAGCAGGTTTGCATCGAACACCACCAGCTTCGCGCCGACTACCTGCGCCAATAGCAGTTCCAGACGTGTATCGATGGCGCGTTTTTGTTCATCGCTGTAGCTGTTCCAGTGAATGACTTCATGCGCATAACGCTTGCAACCGCGGCACACAATGTCGCCGACACCGGTCGAACAAACGCCGATGCAAGGAGTCGGTATGCGCGTCGGGAGTTTCTCAGCCACGGCGTCCAGTGTAGTCACCAAATTCACAGGTTGCGGAACAACGAAGGGAACGAATAGCGTACGGCTTCACGTTATTGCTGCCGCAACGTCGCGGCATTGTAATCGACTGCCGTCGTAACCGACCAAGGGATGGCGCAAATCGAGGTTTTTGTCGCGAAAAACCTGCCAATCCGGCGCTTTAACGAGCCGCATCGGTGCGGTTATACTCCACCCCCGCTTTTTACGATGCGCGCCATCGTTCTTTAGGATGTAACCAATCCAAGGCGCGCACATTGATGGCCCGAATCCGGCGATCCCGGCGTCGGGTATTTTGAACCAATGAGGAGTTCTCCCCGTGCTTGAAGCTTATCGCAGTCATGTTGCCGAACGCGCCGCCCAAGGCATTCCGCCGAAGCCGCTGAACCCGGAGCAAACCGCCGCTCTGGTCGAGCTGCTGAAAAATCCGCCGCAGGGTGAAGAGCAGTTCCTGCTCGATCTGATCACCAATCGCGTTCCACCAGGAGTCGACGAAGCCGCTTACGTTAAAGCCGGTTTTCTGACTGCAATAGCCAAAGGCGAAACCAAATCGCCGTTGATCGACCGCACCAAAGCCGTTCAATTGCTCGGCATGATGCTCGGCGGCTACAACATCGACACGATGGTGCAGCTGCTCGACGACGCCGAACTCGCGCCGCACGCGGCGAAAGAGCTCAAGCACACACTGCTGATGTTCGACCGCTTCCACGATGTGGCCGACAAAGCCAAAGCCGGCAATGCGCACGCGCAAAGCGTTCTGCAATCGTGGGCCGATGCCGAATGGTTCACCAGCCGTCCCGATGTACCGCAATCGATCAAAACGATCGTGTTCAAAGTCACCGGCGAAACCAATACCGACGATCTCTCCCCCGCGCCCGATGCATGGTCGCGTCCGGATATTCCGCTGCACGCGCTGGCGATGTACAAGATGGCCCGCGAAGGTCTGACACCGGATCAGCCCGGCGCAATCGGCCCGATGAAACAGATTCAGGATCTGCAGAAGCAAGGTATTCAAGTCGCGTTTGTCGGCGATGTGGTCGGAACCGGCTCCTCGCGTAAATCCGCTACCAACTCGGTGCTGTGGTTCTTCGGCGAAGACATGCCGGGCGTGCCGAACAAGCGCACCGGCGGCATCTGTTTCGGCGGGAAGGTTGCGCCGATTTTCTACAACACGATGGAAGATGCCGGCGCGCTGGTATTCGAAGCGCCGGTTGACGATATCGGCTTCGGCGATGTCATCGAAATACGCCCCTACGACGGCAAGATCATCAATGTCGCCAGCGGCAAAACCGTATCCGAATTTGCGTTGAAATCCGATGTACTGCTCGACGAAGTACGCGCCGGCGGCCGTATCAACCTGATCATCGGTCGCGGCCTGACCAACAACGCACGCGAAGCACTCGGCCTCGGCCCCACCATGCTGTTCCGCACCCCGGCAGTACCGAGCGACACCGGCAAGGGTTTCACGCTGGCGCAAAAAATGGTCGGCCGCGCGTGTGGCCTGCCTGCGACAAATGGCAAACAGCAGGGCATACGTCCCGGCACGTACTGCGAACCGAAGATGACCACGGTCGGCTCGCAAGACACCACCGGCCCGATGACCCGAGACGAGTTGAAAGATCTCGCCTGCCTCGGCTTCACCACCGACCTCGTCATGCAGTCGTTCTGTCACACCGCCGCCTATCCGAAGCCGGTCGATGTCGAAACCCAGCACACGCTGCCGGACTTCATCATGAACCGCGGCGGCGTATCGCTGCGCCCGGGCGACGGCATCATCCACAGCTGGCTGAACCGCATGCTGCTGCCGGACACCG
>CAMLJR010000087.1 GCA_946480345.1 uncultured Spongiibacteraceae bacterium | reverse complement strand
CTGCACCTGCACCTGCACCTGCACCTGCACCTGCACCTGCACCGAAGCCGGTGGAAAAGCCGATCGCCAAACCGGCGGTTGAGCCTGTTGCCCAGCCCGAGCCCACACCCGCTCCGAAAACTGTGCCGGATAATGGTGCGTTCGACAGCGATGAGCGCGCCTTGTTAGCACTCCCTGCGCAGCAAGTCATGCTGCAGGTAATCGGTGCGGAAGCGCGTGCGTCGGTTGATAAATTCGCGGCCAGTGCGGGCAAAGAGGTAAAGCTCTACGTTTATTCGACACGATTGCGCGGCAAACCCTGGCATATCGCGCTGACCGGGCCGTATGCGGATAAAAATACCGCCGCAGCGGCAGTGCAAAAGCTGCCGGAGGCGATACGCAAACAGCAACCGTGGCCACGGAGCATTGCCAATATCCAAGCGGATATTCGCGCGCATAGCGCCAAGCATTGAGGTTTTCCCGCCGGACCAATTCTTGCCTTAGCTTTTCCTGTTTAGCGAGCGCGATTAACGGCATCGGCGGCGATGGCTTGCGGCATAAGTCTGTGGTGTAGAATACCCATCCCCTTCCGTTAACGTACGTCGCGCTCTGGTCGCTGACGGCGATTTGATATCGATTTTCGATTTAAATTTTCCATTGGAATTGATTGCTGATGACAACCGGACTTTATCGAGCGGACGACGAACGCGATAACTGCGGCTTCGGTTTGATTGCCCATATGAAGGGGCAGGCCAGCCATCGTTTGCTCAAGACCGCGATCGAGTCGTTAACCTGCATGACGCACCGTGGAGCAATTGGCGCCGATGGTAAAACCGGCGACGGCTGCGGCCTGCTGTTCAAAATGCCCGATGGCTTCATGCGCGAACTCGCGCGCGAAACATTCAAAACCGATTTGCCGACGCTGTTCGGTGTTGGCCAGATTTTTCTCAGTCATGATCTCGGTCGTGCTACTGCCGCACGCGCTGCGGTTGAAGCCGCATTAATTGCAGAAGGGTTGAATGTCATCGGCTGGCGCAAAGTGCCGGTCGATCGCTCTGTGCTCGGCGAAATTGCATTGGCCAGCGTGCCGCATATCGAACAGATATTTGTTGACGCGAACGGTGCGGACGAAAAAGCCTTCGGCATCAAGCTGTACGTGGCGCGCCGAAAAATGGAAATCGCGAACAACGACGATCGCGAGTTTTATGTGTGCAGCCTGTCCGCGAAATCGCTTATTTATAAAGGCTTGATGATGCCGGCAGATTTGCCGGGCTTTTATCTCGATCTGGGCGATGCACGGCTCGAAACATCGATCTGCATTTTCCACCAGCGTTTCTCCACTAATACCGCACCGCGCTGGCCGCTCGCGCAGCCGTTTCGTTTTCTCGCGCATAACGGCGAGATCAATACGGTCGAAGGCAATCGCAACTGGGCCGAAGCGCGCATCAATAAATTCCAAAACGATTTGCTGCCCGATATTCGCAGCATCGCGCCGATTGTTAATCGCACTGGCTCCGATTCGTCGAGCCTCGACAACATGCTCGATCTGCTGCTCGCTGGCGGCATGGATTTATTCCGCGCGGTGCGCATGCTGGTGCCGCCGGCATGGCAGAACATCGATCACATGGATGCCGATCTGAAAGCATTTTTTGAATTCAACGCGATGCATATGGAGCCGTGGGATGGCCCCGCCGGCATCGTGGTGACCGATGGCCGCCACGCAGTTTGTCTGCTCGACCGCAACGGTTTGCGGCCGGCGCGTTGGGTGATCACGCGCGACGATTTCATTACGCTCGCATCCGAAGTCGGCACGCACGGCTACAAACCGGAAGATGTGGTCGCGAAGGGGCGCGTCGGCCCCGGTCAGATTTTTGCGGTCGATACCTTCAGCGGCGAAGTGATGCACACGCAGCAGATCGACGATCGTTTGAAGAAACGCCATCCCTACAAAAAATGGCTGAAGGAAAATGCGACGCGCATTGAAGCCACAATGGAGCCGGAGCGCGCGCCCGAGCTGATCAGCGGCGAGCCGTTGAAGGCGTATCAAAAAATGTTTCAGGTCACGTTCGAGGAGCGCGAGCAGGTATTGAAAGTGCTCGCCGAATCCGCGAATGAAGCAGTCGGTTCGATGGGTGACGACACGCCGATGGCGGTGCTGTCGCGACACGTGCGTCCGCTCTACGATTTCTTCCGGCAAAAATTTGCGCAGGTGACGAACCCGCCGATCGATCCGTTGCGCGAAACCATCGTGATGAGTCTGGAGACTTGTCTCGGCACCGAAAAAAATGTGTTCGAGGAAACCGCCGATCACGGCGATCGCATCATTCTCACATCGCCGATGTTGTCGCCGGATAAATTCGCGCGTCTGGTGCATTTAAATAAACCGCATTACCCATTGCATTTCATCGATCTGAATTATGACCCGCAGCAGATCGATCTGGCGGGCGCGGTACGCAGCGTCGCCGATCAGGCGGAAGCGGCGGTACATGGCGGCAAGGTGATGCTGGTGTTGTCCGATCGCTCGATCGGCGCCGGCAAGCTGCCAGTGCATTCGCTGCTTGCGGTCGGTGCGGTGCATCACCGTTTGATCAAGGCCGGTTTGCGTTGCGATGCCAACATTATTGTCGAGACGGGCTCCGCGCGCGATTCGCATCAAATCGCCTGTTTGATTGGTTTCGGCGCGACGGCGGTGTATCCGTACATGGCGTACAGCGTGATTAACGATTTAATCCGCACCGGCGAAGTACTCGGCGATCCGTACGATGCGCACGTCAATTACCGTAAAGGCATCAATAAAGGCCTGCTGAAAATTCTGTCGAAGATGGGGATTTCGGCTGTCGCTTCGTATCGCGGCGCGCAATTATTCGAAGCCGTGGGTTTATCGAGCGAAGTTGTCGAATTATGTTTTCGCGAAGTTTCGAGCCGCATCGAAGGCGCGACATTTGCGGATTTGCAAAACGACCAACAACGCATCGCTGCCGATGCGTGGATTGCACGTAAGCCGATAGCGCCCGGCGGTTTGTTGAAGTACGTACACGGTCAGGAATATCACGCGTTCAATCCGGATGTTGTGCGTCTGCTGCAACGCGCAGTGCAAAGCGGCGATTACGCGGCCTGGCGCGATTATTCTGCGCTGGTCGATCGGCGCCCGGTGGCGATGATTCGCGACTTATTCAATTTGCGCGGCGACCTGCAACCAATCCCGCTCGAAGAAGTCGAGCCGATCGAAAATATTCTGCCGCGTTTTGATTCGGCGGGCATGTCGCTCGGCGCATTAAGTCCCGAAGCGCACGAAGCACTCGCAACGGCGATGAATCGTTTGGGCGGACGCTCGAATTCGGGCGAAGGTGGCGAAGATCCCGCGCGTTACGGCACCGAGCGCGTATCGAAAATCAAACAGGTCGCATCGGGTCGTTTCGGCGTGACGCCGGCGTATCTGGTCAACGCGGAAGTGCTGCAAATCAAAGTGGCGCAAGGCGCGAAACCCGGCGAGGGCGGTCAATTGCCGGGCGGTAAAGTAAACGGGCTAATTGCGCGGCTGCGTTACGCGGTGCCGGGAGTGACATTAATTTCGCCACCGCCGCATCACGACATTTATTCGATCGAAGATTTGGCGCAATTGATTTTCGATTTGAAGCAAGTGAATCCGCAGGCACTGGTATCGGTGAAGCTCGTATCCGAGCCGGGTGTGGGGACAATCGCCGCCGGTGTCGCTAAAGCGTATGCCGATTTAATTACGATTTCCGGTTACGACGGGGGCACCGCCGCGAGCCCGCTGACATCGATTAAATACGCCGGCTCGCCGTGGGAATTAGGTTTGTCAGAAGCGCAGCAGGCGTTACGTGCGAATGGTTTGCGCGGCGCTGTGCGCGTGCAAACCGATGGTGGTTTGAAATCGGGCCTCGATGTTATCAAGGCCGCGATTCTCGGCGCCGAGAGTTTTGGTTTCGGCACGGCGCCAATGGTTGCGCTCGGGTGTAAATATCTACGCATCTGCCATTTGAATAATTGCGCGACCGGCGTTGCGACGCAGGATGCGCGTCTGCGCGACGACTACTTCATCGGCACCATCGACATGGTGACGAACTTCTTCAAATTCGTTGCGATGGAAACACGCGAATGGCTCGCCCAGATCGGTGTGCGTTCCATCGAAGAATTGATTGGTCGCACCGACATGCTCGAAATGCATGCAGGCGGAACCGATAAGCAACGCCATCTCGATTTGTCGCGCATTTTGTGGAAAGACCCCAATGCGCAGGGCCGCGCGGAATTTTGTACGCAGCCGTCGAATCCGCCATTCGATAAAGGCGTGAAAGCAGAAGCAATGTGGCACGCCACGCGCGATGCCATCGAAGCAAAAAGCGGCGGCGAATTTCAATTCGAGGTCCACAATAGCGATCGTTCGATCGGTGCGCGTTTATCGGGAGAGATCGCGCGGCGACATGGCGATAAAGGCATGGCCGATGCGCCGATAATTTTGAAATTAACCGGCACCGCCGGCCAGAGTTTTGGCGTGTGGAATGCCGGCGGTTTGCATATGTATCTTGAAGGCGATGCGAACGATTACGTTGGCAAAGGCATGGCGGCAGGCAAGTTGGTCATTTATCCGCCGCGCGTCAGCACGTTTGAATCGCAAAATACGACGATCATCGGTAACACCTGTTTATACGGCGCGACCGGCGGAAAATTATTTGCTGCGGGTCGTGCGGGTGAACGTTTTGCCGTGCGTAACTCGGGCGCTTTTGCGGTTATCGAGGGCGCGGGCGATCACTGCTGCGAATACATGACGGGCGGCATAGTGACAGTGTTAGGTTCAACTGGCGTCAATTTCGGTGCGGGTATGACCGGCGGTTTTGCGTACGTGCTCGATGAAGAACATCGTTTCGTCGATCGCTACAACAGCGAGCTGGTCGAGATCTGCCGTATCAATAGCGAATCGCTCGAATCGCATCGCAATCATTTGCGCGGCATCATTCGCGAATTCGTGCAGGAAACCGGTTCGGCATGGGGGCATAACCTGCTCGACAATTTCGCCGATTACATCGGTAAATTCTGGATGGTGAAACCCAAGGCGGCGAATCTCGATTCGCTATTGAAATTGACCAAACAGAGTCCGCAGTAACGCGCCGCCATTCATGGTGTCGGGTTGATAAAGATCAAATAGGTCAGACGACTTATTTGATCGCTGGGTTAATAGAAGCGATCGGATGAAGTGATATGAACGAGCGGTTAAGCAACTCTTTTCAATTTCTCGATTTCGAGCGCGAAGATCCCGACAAGAAATCGCTGGATTTGCGCACGGCGCAGTTCGTCGAAATTTATCAGCCGTATCGCGAAGAGCAGGTGAAAGAGCAGGCGCATCGTTGTCTCGGTTGCGGCAATCCATATTGCGAGTGGAAGTGCCCGGTGCACAATTACATTCCGAATTGGCTGCAATTAATCAGCGAGGGCAATATTTTTGCCGCAGCGGATCTGGCGCATCAAACAAATACATTGCCGGAAGTGTGCGGGCGAGTTTGTCCGCAGGATCGATTGTGTGAAGGCGCGTGCACGCTCGCCGATGGTTTCGGCGCGGTGACAATTGGGGCTACTGAAAAATACATTGCCGATACGGCGCTCGCGCTCGGCTGGAAACCCGATTTATCAAAACGAGTATGGACCGATAAGAAAGTTGCGATCATCGGCGCGGGTCCCGCTGGTTTAGGCTGCGCCGATATTCTCGTGCGCGCGGGCGTTAAACCGGTAGTGTTCGATCGCTATCCGGAAATCGGCGGTTTGCTGACTTTCGGTATTCCCGAATTCAAGCTTGAAAAATCGGTGATGCAGCGTCGCCGTCATGTGTTCGAAGAAATGGGTATCGAATTTCGATTGAATACTGAAATCGGCCGCGATGTTTCGATCGAGCAACTACTCGCGGATTACGATGCCGTATTCATGGGGATGGGCACGTACACGTATATGAAGGGCGGTTTTCCCGGCGAAGATCTGGATGGCGTTTACGACGCGCTGCCTTATCTGGTTTCAAGTGTGAATCACAACATGGGCTGGGAAAAAAATCCGGTCGATTTTGTCAGCGTGCAAGGTAAGCAGGTGATCGTGCTCGGCGGTGGCGATACCGCCATGGATTGCAATCGCACGGCGATTCGACAGGGTGCGCTCGGTGTCACCTGTGCCTATCGTCGCGATGAAGACAATATGCCGGGCTCGCGTCGCGAAGTGGTGAACGCGCGCGAAGAAGGCGTGAACTTTTTATTCAATCGTCAACCGATCGCTATCGTCGGCAATGATCGTGTCGAAGGTGTGAAATTCGTGACGACGCAATTGGGCGAGCCCGATGCGAAAGGTCGCCGTCATCCGGAAGTGATTCCCGGCAGCGAAGAAGTATTGCCCGCCGACGTTGTGTTGATTGCGTTCGGGTTTCGTCCGAATCCGCCGGTTTGGCTCGGCGCGAGCAGTGTGGATACTAATGATTGGGGTGGCGTGATCGCGCCTGAGCAACAGCGTTATAAATTTCAAACGAGCAATCCGAAAGTATTTGCCGGCGGCGATATGGTGCGCGGCTCCGATCTTGTCGTTACTGCGATTTGGGAAGGGCGTCAGGCCGGTGAGGGGATTCTCGATTATTTAGGCGTTTAACAGAGAGTATTTGTGCGGAGCGTCATGCCCTGCGGCGCTCTGGGACACGCGGCAAGTACGTCCGTGTAGCTCGTCAGAGACATCCCTGTCGCTGACGGTCCCAGAGCGCCCAGGGCATTTCGTTTTCAGAGCTCGCGCAAGTGCAGGCGTATGAAAATTCGAGTAATAGCGAGAAATTAATAATGACCGAATTAAAAAACGATCGTTTTCTGCGTGCATTGATGCGTCAGCCCGTCGATGTCACGCCGGTGTGGATGATGCGACAAGCTGGTCGTTATCTTCCGGAATATCGTGCGACGCGTTCGCGCGCCGGCGATTTCATGGCGCTGTGCATGAATCCCGATCTCGCCTGCGAAGTGACACTACAGCCCCTGGAGCGTTACGCGCTCGATGCCGCGATTTTATTTTCCGACATTCTGACAATTCCCGATGCAATGGGGTTGGGTTTGTATTTCGAAACCGGCGAAGGTCCACGTTTTCGTAAATGCGTGCGCACACAAAATGATGTCGATGCGCTGCCGATTCCCGATCCGGAAAAAGATCTCGGGTATGTCATGAATGCAGTGCGCACAATTCGCCGTGAGTTAAACGGCCGCGTGCCGCTGATCGGTTTTTCCGGCAGCCCATGGACGCTCGCGACGTATATGGTCGAAGGTGCATCGTCGAAAGATTTTCGCTTTGCAAAAACGATGGCGTTCGATCAGCCGCAAGTGATGCACGCATTGCTCGATAAGCTCGCGCAAAGCGTCACGCATTATTTGAATGGTCAAATCAAAGCGGGCGCGCAGGCCGTTCAGATTTTCGATACCTGGGGTGGGGCGCTCAGCTACGCGGCGTATCTGGAGTTTTCTTTGCCGTATATGCAGAAAATTGTCGATGGCTTGATTCGCGAACACGACGGTCGTCGCGTGCCGGTGATTCTGTTTACCAAAAATGGCGGGCCCTGGCTTGAGCAAATCGCCGCGAGCGGTACCGATGCGGTGGGGCTGGATTGGACGATCGATATCGGTCATGCGCGCCAGCGCATCGGTGAACGCGTTGCATTGCAAGGCAATATGGACCCGCAGATGCTGTTCGCGAATCCCGAACGAATTCGTACCGAAGTGAAAAATATTCTGGCAAGTTTTGGTGCCGGCAATGGTCACGTATTCAATCTTGGCCACGGTATTACGCCGGAAGTCGATCCGAAACACGCTGGTGTATTCATCGACGCAGTGCACGAATTCTCCGCGCCATATCACTGCTGATAAATTCCCTTTCCCGGTGGGGAGGGAATAACCCATCGCTCTCGAAATTAACGCGGCGGAAATTTATTCAGGATTTCATCCGTCGCTTTCTGCAATTGCTTTTGATTGACCTGCGTCGATGTGCTGCTCATGCCGGTGATCAGGCTGCCTCGCCATAATAATTTCTGTGTTTTTGGGTCCAGAAAATCGACGACCACATGTGCTTGTTGATCGAGATCGTTGCCGCCGAGCGGAAAACTGAACGACACGCCGCCGCCGACATTGCTGCCGAAGCCACCCATGCCGATACCGACGCGCGGGCGATCATCGACGAGTTTTTTCACGGGCTTGATGTAGTAGCGCACCGATACGTCGGCAGGATGTTGATCGCTCGCCATCGCCATTTGCCGATCGAGGCTGAACGATAGTGCCTGTTTTACCGCATCGTCATTGAGCGTATTGAATTTCTCGTCGATGCCATCGTTCGGGTTTAGCCATTGGTAATAATGCAGTTGGCTGAGATCGGCGTTGGTATCGTAATCGACTTCAACGCTCGCTGCGTACAGTTGTACGGAGCTGAATAACGCTGCGATCAATAACAGTCGGCGCCACATGATTAAACCCTCATTAAATTTTAATCCGTCATAAATCCAGGCTGAACTGCGCGGTCGGTACGCGAAATTTATCGCAACGCAATTCGGTTGTCGTTTCGTTCAAATGCAGTGCGCGCGCGATGCGACGAAACCGTGCGGCGAGCAAATCGGCAAACACACCGGTACCTTTCATTCGCGTATGAAATTCGGAAACATAATTCTTTCCGCCGCGACTCTGTCGGATCAAGCTCATCACATGCTCGGCGCGCAGCGGATAATGCTGCTGCAGCCAATTCTCGAATAATTCGACCAGTTCCAATGGAAGGCGCAGCAAAATGAAACTCGCACTTTCGGCACCCGCTTGCTTCGCTTCGGTCAGAATCGTTTCGAGTTCATGGTCATTGAGAGCAGGAATTATCGGCGCTGCGAGAACGCCGACCGGAATACCGGCGTCGGCGAGTTGCGCGATGGTATTGATGCGCGCCCGCCCGCTCGCGGCGCGCGGTTCGAGTTTACGCTTCAGATCATCTTCGAGCGTGGTGACGGTGACGTAAACCTTCACCAGCTTTTCCTTTGCCATTTGCGCGAGCAGCGATAAGTCGTCGCAAACGTTCTGACTTTTCGTAATCAGCGCGCAGGGATGCCGATGTTCCCAAAACACTTCGAGCAACTGGCGCGTCAATCGATATTCGCGCTCGATCGGCTGGTAGCAATCGGTGTTGCTGCCAATGACGATCGTTTCCGGCGTGTAAGTTTTTTTGCCGAGTTCGTTGCGCAGTAATTCCGCGGCGTTTGTTTTTGCGATTAGCTTGGTTTCGAAATCGAGGCCGGGCGATAAATCGAGATAGGCGTGTGTCGGTCGCGCAAAACAATAAATGCAACCGTGTTCGCAGCCGCGATATGGATTGATCGAGCGCGCAAAGCCGACGTCGGGCGAATCGTTGTAGCTGATTATGCTACGTGCGTTTTCTTTACGCACGGTAGTCGCCGGGCGGGTTTCGCCTTCCGATTGCTCCGCGTCAATATCGACGACGCTGATACGCGGCGCGTACCGGTTATGCGGATTTTGATCGGTGCCGCGCCCTTTGATTGCCATAACGCCTCAGTTAAATCGGTAGATAGCTATAGATAATCCGGCAGCTTTGGATTGCGCTCTTCCATGATCGCGCTGATGCGCATTTCGAGCATCGGCTTCAAAAATTCGGGATGCGTAATTATCCAGAATTTGCCCGCAGCTATTTGTTCGAACACGATGTCTGCCAATTGTTGCGGCGACATGCCTTTTGCGACCATGCCTTCGATGATTTCGCGCGAGTGCGCTTCGACACCCGTCGAAAAATCGGCTTTCTTGCCATAGCTGTCCGGGCGAATGCGTTCGGATTCCCAGATTTTCGTTGCGACATCGCCGGGGCATAGTAGGGCGGCGCGCACATTCGAGTTCATCGATTGCAGCTCGAAATACAGCGATTCGGTAATCGTCACCACCGCGTGTTTAGTCGCCTGATATGGCGCGAGGAAGGGGCCGGACAACAAGCCGCCGTTCGAGGCGGTATTGACTACCACGCATTCTTCCTGCGTTTTCTGCATGCGCGGAATGAATGCCTTCATGCCATGCACGACGCCCATGATGTTGACATCGAGGCTCCAGCGCCAATCTTCGATGCTGCGTTCCCAGCTCAGGCCATCGACCAGAATCGCAGCATTGTTAAATAACAGATTCACGGCGCCGAATGTGTTGAATGCGACATCGGCGAGTGCATCGACCGATTCAAATTTCGATACATCGGCATATTGCGCAACCACTTGCGTACCGTTGGCGCGCAGTTGCTCTTCGACTTGCTGCAAGCCTTTGCGGTCGACATCGGCAATCACGACGCGCATGCCGAGCGCGGCGGCTTTTTCTGCAAGCCCGCGACCGATGCCGCTGGCCGCGCCAGTAATCACGGCGACTTTGTTTTGAAATGAGTTCATACAGTCTCCCGATTTATCGTTATGGATATTCGCAATGGGCGGCGCGCGAGCATACGCGGCTTACCCGCGTTGCCCTATCGACTGATGGCGCCTATCGCTCTCCGAATGCGATGCTAGAATTACGCCCGGGACAGTACCACAACACTAATTAGTCCGGGCGCGAGCCACCTTTCTGGAGTATCACTCATGAAGTCGATTGTTCTATTGGCTGCGCTGTGCGCTGCCGGTTCTGCCATCGCCGATGGTCAGTTCAGCGGTGTTTCAACCAAAGGCAACCTGTCGGTATGGCGGGTCAACCACAGCAATGGCGCGGTTTCGCTATGCAGCTTCGAAGGTCATAAAAACGAACCCGTTTGTTATCCGTGGAGCATGAGCGCGAAGCCGGGCGCTTATCAAATCATTGGTGGTGATGACGTGTTATCGACATGGCGCATCAATGCAACGACCGGCTTTGTTTCGTTGTGTGAATATAAAGAAGTTACCGAGCCGCCTATTTGTACACCGTGGAGCGCACAGTAAACTCCCGACTTCGGGTTTGGTCGAAGGAGCCAGATCGTTTATTACGGGTGGGATATGTTGCGAAGCGATGTACGTAAACGGAAGTGGGTGATCATCGGCGCGGTTGCCGGGGTTGTGTTGGCGGCGTGTACGGTATCGCCGACAGGTCGCAAGCAGTTCATCCTGCCCAATTTCACCGAATCCGAAATGGGCAAAATGGGCGCGGCTGCGTTTTCCGATTTAAAGAAGAAGCAGCCGCTCTCCAAAGAACCGCAAGTCAATCAATACGTGAGCTGTGTGGCGAAGTCGATTTTGTCGTCGCTGCCGGGTGATGAAGGCGCCGGTTGGGAAATCAATGTGTTTCAGGACGATACGCCGAATGCCTTCGCATTGCCGGGCAAAAAAATCGGTGTGCATACCGGCATTCTGAAAGTCGCCACCAATCAGGATCAGCTTGCCGCGGTGATCGGTCACGAAATCGGCCACGTGCAGGCGCATCACAGTGCGGAGCGGTTGTCGCAGCAGTTTGCCGCGCAGGGCGCATTGGCGGTCGGCGGCATTATTGCGGCGACTTCGGACAATTCGCAGAAAGGATTGGCAATGGCGGCGCTGGGCGCCGGCGTCACTTATGGTGTGCTGTTGCCGTTTAGTCGCACGCAGGAATCCGAAGCGGACATGATCGGATTGAAGTTGATGGCGAATGCCGGGTTCAATCCTGACGAGAGTATTACGTTGTGGCAGAACATGGCGGCGGCCGATAAAAGCAAAACGCCGGAATTTTTATCGACTCACCCGTCCGATCAGACGCGTATGAGCGCGTTGAGCCGCGCGTTACCGACGGCCGAAGCCGAGGCGCAGGACGCTCGCGCACAAGGCCGTCGACCGAGCTGCAAGTCGACGTAACTCGTCGTCAATCCGCATCAAACAATGAACCATCGCATTCGACGCGATGGTTCATTTCCAGCGCCGGCT
>CAMLJR010000086.1 GCA_946480345.1 uncultured Spongiibacteraceae bacterium | reverse complement strand
CCGTCACGGCGCTGGCCACCGGGCTGGTTCAGGCGGCCGATAGCAAGATCGATCCGGCATTGCCGGCCTATCAAAAAGTCAGCGGCGTCTCCGGCAACCTGTCGTCGATCGGTTCCGACACCCTGAACAACCTGATGACGTTCTGGGCCGAAGAATACAAGCGTCAATATCCGAACGTGAACATTCAGATTCAAGCGGCCGGCTCGTCGACTGCGCCGCCCGCGTTGACCGAAGGTACTTCGAACGTCGGCCCGATGAGCCGCAAAATGAAGGACGAGGAAATCGGCGCGTTCGAGAAAAAATACGGTTACAAGCCGACCGCAATTCCAGTCGCGATCGATGCGCTGGCCGTGTATGTCCATAAGGACAACCCGATTCAAGGTATGACGATTCCGCAGGTCGATGCCATTTTCTCCAGCAACCGCAGCTGCGGCGCGCAAGCCAGCATCGACAATTGGGGCCAAGCCGGTTTGACCGGAGCGTGGGCAGGCCGTCCGTTGCAATTGTTCGGTCGCAATTCGGTATCCGGCACCTACGGCTACTTCAAAGAGCACGCGCTGTGTAAAGGCGATTTCAAGAACACAGTGAACGAGCAACCGGGCTCCGCATCGGTTGTGCAGTCCGTATCGACAACCATCAATGCAGTCGGTTACTCGGGCTTTGGTTACATCACCTCCAGCGTGCGCACCGTGCCGTTGGCGAAGAAAGAAGGCGAGCCGTTTATCGATGCCACAGCAGAAAACGCAATGACCGGGAAATATCCGTTGTCGCGCTTCCTTTATGTGTACGTGAACAAAGCGCCGAACAAGCCATTGCAACCGCTCGAAAAAGAATTCCTGAAAATGGTGCTGAGCAAGACCGGTCAGGAAGTGGTAGTGAAGGACGGCTTTATTCCGCTGCCGAAAAAAGTGATCGAGAACGCGCTGAAATCGCTCGAATAATTTTCGTTCGAGGCTTCTTTTAGTCGCAATCAAGCGTGCCGCGCTCGTTAAACGATCGCGGCACTTTTTCGATCGGATACCCGCCAGCAGGTTGCATCGTGTTGTAACAATGCTGTCATAATTCGCGCCTACACTGCCGCCATGAACGAGATCGCCATGTCTTCAAAACTTTCCGCTTCGTCGGCGGAAGTCACCCGCTTGCTGGGCAACGATCGCCGCCATCTGATTCGCAAAGTCAAAGACCGCCTTGCTGCGGTGACGATCAGCGCAGGCGGAATGAGCGTGTTGTTCGCGATTCTGCTGATTTTTTTCTATCTGTTGTTCGAGATTATCCCGCTGTTCCGCTCGGCCTCCATCGAGCCGGTTGCTGATTTCCCGGTCGCCAAGCTCGGCGATGTCGGTAAGCCGCTTTACATTGCGGTCGAGGAACAAAACGAAGTCGGTATGCGCGTCGACGCGGCCGGCAAAATAGTCTTTTTTCACGTCGCCACCGGCGAGCCGGTGCTGAGCCAATCTGCACCCGTGCCGCAGGACGCGCAGATTTCCAGCTTTGCGATCGATTCAGAGCACAGTCATTTATTCGCACTGGGCTTAACCGACGGCACCGCGTTATTGGTGCGTCATGATTACTCGGCCGAATACGATAACAACGGCGACCGCACCATCGTGCCGCTCTTGCAATATCCATACGGCGAAAAGCCGATGCAGCTGATGCCCGGCGAAACGCTGCATACGCTGGCGATGCGCAGTAGCGACAGCGGGCTGGTGCTGATCGGCGCCAATGACAGCGGTCATTTGATCGCCCGCAAGTGGGAGCGGCGCGAAGATTTCCTCAGCGGCGAAACGGTCACGGAAGAAGTTCAACTGCCAGTGCCCGATGTCGATATCAAACCTTCTCGCTTGCTGATTTCGCCGGATCAAAAGTGGCTGTATGCGTTGGCGCTCGACGGTAATTATCGCGTCATCGATTTGCAGGCTAATCAGGTGGTCGATAGTGGCCGTTTGTTCGCCAGTGGCGAATTGACCGATGCGCGTTTTCTACTCGGTGCGGTATCGATAATCGTCGCGAGCAACCACGGCGAGCTGAGTCAGTGGTTTATGGTGCGCAAACCGAATGCCGCACCGCAGCTCACGCGAGTGCGCAGTTTCGCGGATACCGGCGCGGGTTTTACCCAGCTGGCTATGGAGCATCGCCGCAAAGGTTTCGTGGCGGTGAACGATAAACAACAGCTGCAAATTTTTTATTCGACGTCGCAACGCCGGTTGCTGAATGCGCCAATCGATGGCGCCGCGCCGACATCGGTCGCGTTTAGCCCGCGCGCGAATGGTTTGTTGTACGAAGATTCCAACCGCGAACTGCATTTCTGGAAAGTGCACAACGAACATCCGGAAGTATCGTGGTCCGCTCTATGGGACAAAGTCTGGTACGAAGGTTATCCCGATCCTCAATACGTCTGGCAATCTTCATCGTCGAACTCGGATTTCGAAGCGAAATATAGCTTGATGCCGTTGGCCTTCGGTACGTTGAAAGCTGCGTTCTACGCAATGATTGTCGCTGCGCCGCTGGCGATTTGCGGTGCGCTCTACACCGCGTATTTCATGTCGCCGACATTGCGCCGCAAAGTGAAGCCACTGATTGAATTAATGGCGGCAATGCCGACGGTTATTCTGGGATTTCTCGCGGGCTTGTGGTTGGCGCCCGTCGTGGAAGGCAATCTGCCCGGCGTATTTTTCGTGCTGACTTTGATGCCTGTCGCGGTGTTGCTGTTCGCGTTTTTATGGAATCAAATTCCTTTTGGATGGCGCAGCTGGATTCCCGAAGGCTGGCAACCGCTGGTGCTGGTCCCCGTCATTATTTTCACAACCTACGCTTGTTTCGCTTTTAGTACACCGGTCGAACATTTCTTCTTCGGTGGCGATTTACGTGCGTGGATGCGTCACGAATGGGACCTCGATTATTCGCAGCGCAATGCATTGGTGGTCGGTATTGCAATGGGTTTTGCGGTAATTCCCAATATTTTCTCGATTGCGGAAGACGCAATTTTCTCGGTGCCCAAACAGTTGAGCTACGGTTCGCTCGCGTTGGGCGCGACACCGTGGCAAACATTAATTGGCGTCGTGCTGCCAACCGCATCGCCCGGTATTTTCTCCGCATTGATGATTGGTTTGGGTCGCGCCGTCGGCGAAACGATGATCGTGTTGATGGCCGCTGGCAATACGCCGATTATGGATGCGAATATTTTTGAAGGCATGCGTACGCTGTCGGCGAATATTGCGGTAGAGATCGGTGAAACAGCAGTCAGCAGTACGCACTATCGCGTGTTGTTCCTCGCCGCGTTCGTGTTGTTCATGTTCACCTTCGTGTTGAACACCATTGCTGAAGTTATTCGCCAGCGCTTGCGTCGTCGCTACAGCGTTATTTAATTTAAATTCGAGGTCGATCATTCATGGCTCTGGCACAACAAAGCCGATTACCACTGCGCGCATGGATCAAAAGCGGCGAGCCATTTATTTGGTTCAACGCTGCGGCAGTCACAATCAGCGCAATCGCAGTGGTCGGGTTATTGATGCTCCTGGCAGTGCGCGGTCTTGGCCATTTCTGGCCTGGCACTGTGTATGACGTCCAATACACGCCGAAGGGTATGCCGGTGCAACGTGTACTGGGTGAATTGGTCGAGTCCGAACATATTCCCATCGAACAGCTTCGAGCGTCCGGCATCGAATTCGAAACCGACGAGCTCGATATTCAACGCGATTTATTCAAGCTCGGTAATCGCGATGTATCGGGACACGATTTCAGTTGGTTCCTGAACCCTTATTTAGGCGAAATGAAAAAACCTCACGACGCATTGGTGCTGGAGCGCCGCGAGTGGGGCAATTTCTATGGATTTCTGCGGCAGGTAAAAGAAGGCGGTCAGGTTGTCGGTGATGTCAACGTCGATCCGAGTGTCGCTTGGGATGCGCTTCAACAACGACTGCAACGTGCGTCGAAAATTCACGACGATATCCATGAGGTCGAGAACAAACAGATCGGCGCCATCAATTACAAAATCGATCAATTGCGTTTGCAGGCACGCGAACTTGAATTAAAGCACGAGGAATTATCCGAGAGCGAAATCGCCCAGGCGAAAGCAGAAATCGAAGCCGAACGTGCGCAATTACAAAATGAATACAAAGGATTGCAAGGCAAGCTGACCGATCTCTACCAGCAAGTTAATCGCGATAGCATGACCGCCGAAGTGGCGGACGGCCGTACAGTGGAAATTCCTCTGGAAAAAATCGTTCATGCGTATCGTCCGAATTCGATGAATGTATTCCAGAAGATTGGATTTTACTTCAGCAAGCTGTGGGAGTTTTTGTCCGACGAGCCGCGCGAAGCGAACACCGAAGGCGGTATTTTTCCAGCCATATTCGGCACGGTGATAATGGTGCTGATTATGTCGATTATCGTCACTCCGTTCGGCGTGATCGCCGCGGTTTACCTGCGTGAGTATGCCAAGCAGGGGACGATAACGCGCATTATTCGCATCGCTGTTAATAATCTGGCCGGCGTACCGTCGATTGTTTACGGTGTCTTCGGTCTCGGCTTTTTCGTTTATTTCATCGGCGCGAATATCGATAAAGCATTTTTCCCCGAGGCCTTCCCCGCCCCGACTTTCGGTACGCCCGGTTTGATGTGGGCGTCGATTACGCTCGCATTGCTGACTTTGCCGGTTGTGATTGTCGCCACTGAGGAAGGGCTGGCGCGCATTCCGCGTTCTCTGCGCGAAGGGAGTCTCGCACTGGGTGCAACCAAAGCTGAAACGCTATGGCGCGTGGTATTGCCGATGGCAAGTCCAGCGATGATGACCGGTCTAATTCTTGCGGTCGCACGCGCAGCCGGCGAAGTCGCTCCATTAATGCTGGTGGGCGTGGTCAAGCTTGCGCCGACATTGCCGCTCGATATGAACTTTCCGTTTATTCACCTCGATCGCAAATTCATGCATCTTGGCTTTCACATTAATGACGTAGGCTTCCAAAGCCCGAACGTCGAAGCAGCGCGGCCGTTGGTATATGCCACCGCATTGCTGTTGGTCATCATTGTTGCGTTGTTGAACTTTAGTGCCGTCGCGCTGCGCAATCATTTGCGCGAAAAATACCGCGCGCTGGAAATGTGATTCGCTCATTCGAGATCTGAACTTATGTCAGAAACATCTACTGTCAAATCGCATGCGATGGATATTTCGCAATTGGGTCGGACGCCATCGCAGCGCACACTCGATGCCGAAGAAATCTGTTTGCATGTGCAAAATCTGAATCTGTTTTACAACACCAAACAGGCGTTGTTTGACGTTGACATGCACATTCCAAAACAGCGCGTTACCGCATTCATCGGTCCGAGCGGTTGCGGTAAATCGACGCTGCTGCGTTGTTTTAATCGAATGAATGATCTGGTCGACGATTGCCGTATCGAGGGTTCAATTTTGCTCGACGGTGCGAATATTTATGATCGTGCCGTCGACGTCGCATCGCTGCGACGTCGTGTCGGTATGGTGTTCCAGAAGCCGAACCCGTTTCCGAAAACCATTTATGAAAATGTTGCCTACGGTTTGCGCATACAAGGTATCAATAAAAAACGCGTACTCGACGAAGCGGTTGAGCGTTCGTTGCGTTCCGCAGCGTTGTGGGATGAAGTGAAAGATCGTCTGCACGACAACGCGCTCGGTATGTCCGGCGGCCAGCAGCAGCGTCTGGTGATCGCGCGTACGATCGCGGTCGAGCCCGAAGTGGTATTGCTCGACGAACCCGCGTCGGCCCTCGATCCAATTTCCACGTTGAAAATCGAAGAATTAATTTACGAGTTGAAATCGAAATACACGTTGGTCATCGTCACTCATAACATGCAACAAGCGGCCAGAGTCTCGGACTATACTGCGTTCATGTACATGGGCAAGCTGATCGAATTCGACAGTACGGATCGCCTTTTTACCAACCCGGCGCAGCGTCAAACTGAAGATTACATCACTGGCCGCTACGGTTGATTGCGCGTAATTAGTCAGTAAAACCGGCAGAATCGCAGCATTTTCGAGGTTACATCATGGTCGACAAGGATTCACACTCGCATCATATTTCGCAGCAATTCAACGCGGAGTTGGATGACATTAAGACTCGCATGTTGGAAATGGGCGGACTCGTCGAACGCCAGGTCGCCGATGCGATCAACGCGGTGATGAACGCAGACAGTGGCTTGGCCGAGCGGGTGTTGAAGGGCGATTACCGCATCAACAACATGGAAATGCAGATCGATGAAGAGTGCGCGTTGATTCTCGCGCGTCGTCATCCTGCCGCCAGCGATTTGCGTATGGTGCTCGCGATCACGCGCGCACTGCACGATCTTGAGCGCATGGGCGATGAGGCAACGAAAATTGCCGAGCATGCGATTCGGCTGATCGAACACGGTGAAATGCCGCGTTGCGTTGTCGAAATTCGCCATCTGGGTAATCACGTGTGCGCGATGATGCGCGATGCGCTCGATTGCTTCGCCCGGTTAGATCTCGATCAGGCGGTTCGTGTCGCACAGGAAGATAAATCTGTCGATATGGAATACGGCACCGCCATGCGTACGCTGGTGACTTACATGATGGAGGATGCGCGCAGTATTTCTGCAGTGTTGAACATCATGTGGAGTCTGCGCTCGCTCGAACGTATCGGCGATCATGCGCTGAATATTTCCGAGCATGTCGTGTATATGGTGAAAGGCCAGGATGTTCGCCATCTGGGTCTCACCGAACTTGAGGCGCGAATTCACGAAGGCAAATGAAATAGAGAGAAGTAAAAAAGGGCGCCATCAAGGCGCCCTTTTTATTTTTACGCTATGCGCAACTATCAACCTGAGCCGATCAGCCTTGCTTGCGTGTTTGACGACGGGCAACGCCGAGTACGACCAAGCCAGCGGCAAGCAATGCAACGGTGCTTGGCTCTGGAACTGCCGAGTAAGCCAATTGGTTCAGTGTGTAATCCGATTGGTTGTTGCAAGCACCGCCTGCCTTACCGCAAACGCCTTGCTGAGCGCCGAATACAATGCTGTTCGTTGCTGTATTTGCGAAGGGGTTGGCGATCGTCCATACCGCGCCTAAGCCGTTAGACGAAGGAGAGGTTGCAGTGATGTTGGTTGTGCTGCCGCCGAATGACCACTGAGCGATCGTAGTGCTGATCGCGGTCAACGTGCCTTTGAGCCAGCTCGTGCCATTGAAGACGCTGACTGCCGCAACTTCGTTGACATCGCCATACTCCGGGCCATCGAACAGAAGGCCTAGCGTCATGCTGTCGATATGCGAGAGTTCGGAGAACGTGCCAGCGATGGTTTCGTTCAGATCGATTTCGCCCGCGGTGCGGCCACCGGCCACGCCGACGCCTGTATAACCTGCCTGAGTCTTTTTCTGGAAGTTCGCATCGGTGGTGCCGCCGCGATATGCAGAGAAAGTGGCGTTGCCATTAAAGCTCTGTGTGTGCTGATTGTTCGTGAAGTCGCTGCCATTAACCACATAAGCGTTAGCTGACTGAGCAATTCCCAACGCGAGCAGCGCGCCAGTACAAAACAATTTTTTCATCATCCTTCTCCTTTGAGCTTAGCGTGCAGACTGCATCACTACGACGGACGCAATTAAAGCATATTCAGTGCCAAGGGCAATTAATTGCCGGTAAGACAAGGTGTTGCAGCAAAACTGGCTTAATCCCAAAAGGGCGCCTGTAAAATATTTCGACTTCTTTTTGGGTCAATAAATTTGATGGAATTCGAATAACCGCTCCAGAGCGGCCCATCCTGTGAATGGCCTCCTTTGTTCGAGCATTTCTCGATTGGAAAGAAAATCGGCGCTTTAAAAGCTGCGTTATTTGCATTTTTTTTGTTGTATTTCCAATTCTAAGTTCGGTCTATCACCGCAGCTAGTTTTTTGCTTAAGCTTGGTGATTGTTGTCATTTGCAAAGCTGTTCCGCGAACCGTTTTGCATTGTGATACGAGCATCCAAGAGCACTTAATAAGGAATTGGAACAGGCAGAATGATTCCAAAAACCATCCACTATTGCTGGTTCGGCGATAGCCCGCTCAGTGAATTAAATCAACGCTGCGTGCGAAGCTGGGGCCAAGTGATGCCTGACTTCGCCATAAAGAAATGGAGCGAAAATAACAGCCCGCTCGATAACGAATATTGCCGCACGGCGCTGGCGCGGCGGCAATGGCCCTTTGTCGCAGATTATGTGCGTCTGCATGCGCTGTGGGAGGAGGGCGGTATTTATTTCGATACCGATGTCGAAGTAGTGAAGAGTTTTGATCCATTGTTGCAACATCGCTGCTTCGCTGGGTTTCAGCTCGATAAAGAACATATCGATTGGGTTAACAACGCCGTACTTGGTGCGGAGCCCGGCCATCCTTTTATTCGTCGCTGTCTTGAGTTAACACAGCAGTATTTTTTTGAAACCGGCACCTTCGCGCGGTCGCCGCAAATCACCACATTGGCGCTGAAAGAGCTTGGATTGCAGCGTTATCGCCGACAAGAGCTGGGCGGCGTCACGCTATTTCCGACTGAGTATTTTTATCCATACGCCTGGTATGAGCAGTTTTCGCCGCAATGCATCCGCAGCAATACGTACTCCGTGCATTACTGGGAAAAAAACTGGGGTGATGTCGTTGTGAAGGCTCCCCCCAATACACCGTTCCGAATTTTCAAAAAACGCACGCTCAGTTTCATTCGCTCGTGCCTGCCGTAAGCTAAAGCTGCCCGACTGGGTCGTTATTCGACATTACAACGCGTACAGGTTTGACCGAAACGGTTAAAGACCGCCTCGCTCCACGTTACACTTCGGCCAAATAATAACGCCGGTGGTTCGGCATGGCTCAAGGAGCGCGCATTGAAAAAAATTCTCATCATTGCTGGCAGTTTTTTCGTCGTTGTTGCTTTTATCGCGTGGCGAATGCGCCCTGACCCGTTGCCGGTTTGGACTGCAAAAGTCGAATATGGTCCGGTCGAGCAAACGGTTTCCAATACACGGGCCGGTACCATTAAAGCCTGCCGTCGTTCAAAACTATCGATGCCGCTCGGCGGCGTCGTCGATAAATTGCTCGTGAAGAAAGGCGATCTTGTCGAGTCGGGACAATTGCTGCTCGAACTGTGGGATCGCGACCATTCCGCCGAAGTGCAGGGCGCGGAGGCGGCTTTGAACGCAGCGAAATTTTCGCAGCAGCAAAGCTGTGTGATGGCCGAGCGCAGCGGCCGTGAAGCGCAGCGTTTGCAGACGCTAGCCGAACGCAAACTGATCTCGGTCGATCAGGCCGACAATGCCGTCAGCAATGCTGCGGCGCAACGTGGCGCCTGCGATGCAGCACGTGCGCAGGTTAATTCCGCCAGCGCGCAGTTGGCGGCACGCCGCTCCGTGCTTGAGCGATTTCAATTGCGTGCGCCGTTCGCCGGTGTAATCGCCGAAATCAATGGCGAACTCGGCGAGTACGTAACGCCATCACCGCCGGGCGTCGCCACACCGCCGGCCGTCGATTTGATCGACACTTCCTGCTTATACGCGACTGCGCCGATCGACGAGGTCGATGCCGCTGCATTGCGACTCGGTATGCCGGTGAAAATCACACTCGACGCATTCCGCGATCGCGAGTTTGCCGGCAAGCTGACGCGCATCGCGCCGTATGTCGTCGATTTGGAAAAGCAGGCGCGCACGGTGGATGTCGATGTGCGTTTCGATACGGTGCCCGAGGACGTCGTGCTGCTGATTGGATACAGTGCCGACGTCACTATCGTGCTGAAAAATCTGCCACGTGTATTGCGCATACCGAGTGAGGCGCTGTTCAACACCAATAAAGTGTGGGTGCTCGACAGCGACGGAAAATTAAAAAAGCGCGAAGTGCAATTGGGGATTCGCAATTTCACCAACACCGAAATAAAGGGTGGTTTGAAGGAAGGCGAACTGATCGTGCGTAGCCCCGATCAGCCCGAGCTCGCAGAAAACAAAAAAGCGATAGCGCGCGATGACTAACGGAGTCGGTGAAAAAATCGCGCAGGTCGGCGACGTGTTGATTACGCTGACCGGTGTTGAAAAAACGTTTCAGCTCGGCGATCAAACCGTGCACGCGCTCGATGGCGTCGATCTGCAAGTGCGACAGGGCGAATATTTATCGGTGATGGGGCCGTCCGGTTCGGGCAAGTCGACAATGCTGAATATGCTCGGCCTGCTCGATAAACCCGATCGCGGTAGTTACCGTTTGGCTGGCGTCGAAACCACCACGCTCGACGAAGAGCGACGTGCACGGTTTCGGCGCGAGCAAATCGGTTTTGTTTTTCAGTCGTTTCATCTCATACCAAGATTAACTGCGCAGGAAAATATCGAGTTGCCGATGCTGCTCGAAGGTATTGCGCCGCGCGAGCGCAATCGCCTGTCGCAAGAGGTGATGGAAAAACTCGGCATTGCGGACCGCGCGCATCATTTATCGAACCAGTTATCCGGCGGGCAACGACAACGTGTCGCCATTGCACGCGCCATCGTCATGCGGCCGAGTCTGTTGCTCGCTGACGAGCCGACCGGCAATCTCGACAGTCGCTCCGGTGCCGACGTAATGCAATTGCTCGAAGAGTTGCACGACAGCGGTATTACTCTGCTTGTCGTTACGCACGATGCCGCGCTGGGTAGCCGCGCGCATCGCCATATCCGCATGATCGATGGCCGCGTCGCCGTCGACGAAAGCGAAAATAAAAACGAAAGCGATAACGCCGATGCGTCCCGCTGATCTGTTTCGATTCAGTACGCAAACACTATTGAGACAGCGGTTTCGCGGTTTGATGATTTTGTTGGCGATGGGTTTGGGTGTCGCGGCGGTGTTGATTCTTACTGCGCTCGGCGAAGGTGCGCGTGGTTACGTCGTCAACGAATTCGCATCGATCGGCAAGAACGTACTGGTAATGTTTCCGGGACGTAAGGAAACCACGGGCGGCATGCCGCCGGTAATGGGCAGTTCGGCGCGCGAAATTACGCTCGATGAAGCTTTTTTATTGAAGAAGCGAATTTCCGGCGTCGATGAAATTGCGCCGCTGGTTATCGGCAGTGCGCGTGTCGCCTTTGGCGAGTTGAGCCGAGAGGTGACCATCCTCGGTACGACGCATCTGTTTGTCGATATCCGACATCTTGAACTCGGTCAGGGTCAGAATTTAACGGCTGGCGATTTTCGCCGCGCCAATAGCGAAGCGATTATTGGCGAAAAACTCAAACAACAATTATTCGCCGCCAAACCGGCAGTCGGTGAATTCGTCCGCATCGGCGATTCGCGTTTCCGTGTTGTCGGCGTATTAGCGGGGCGCGGTGATTCGATGGGCATGGATTTATCCGATGCCGCGATTATTCCAGTCGCCGCAGCGCAACGGTTGTTCAACGTGTCGGGATTATTTCGCGTTCTGGTTTCATTGCGCGATGGTGTGTCGGTCGACGACGCCAAGCCGCGCATTGAAGCGGCGATGCGCGAATTTCATCAGGGCGAACTCGACGTCACCGTGGTAAGCCCCGACTCGATGTTGGCGACGTTCAATCAAATTCTGGTGGTGATGACATTGGCGGTTGCCGGAATTGGCGCAATCAGTTTATTGGTCGCGGGCATTCTTATCATGAACGTGATGTTGATTAGCGTCAGTCAGCGCACGCGCGAAATTGGTTTATTGAAAGCACTCGGTGCATCGTCGCGCGATATTTTGCGTGTGTTTTTAACCGAGGCGATGCTGCTGACGGGTACCGGCGCAGTCTTGGGTATCGCGTTCGGACTTGCGGTAATAAAAATCGCGCGCACGTTGGTTCCTACCATTCCGTTCGATGCGCCATTGTGGGCGGTGACCGCCGCAGGTGTTACCGCGCTGCTGACCGGACTTGCGTTTTCATGGCTGCCCGCTCGACGCGCCAGCGGCCTGCA
>CAMLJR010000085.1 GCA_946480345.1 uncultured Spongiibacteraceae bacterium | reverse complement strand
TGCTCGGGATGCGCATCGGTGGCGACATCGAAATCTTTGGGATGGCCGCCAAGCAGTAAATCCCGCACGCCGCCGCCTACCAGATAGGCCTGGAAACCACCTGCGCGCAATCGGGCAATAACTTTTAACGCACCATCGCTGATTGATTTGCGCGAAATGCCATGTGCGTCGCGCGAAATAATGACGGGCTTCAATTCGACTTCTCGGCTTGAGGCTTTCTTATTTCTTCGTGAATTCGAAGTTGGGGGTGAGTTCGAGAGGGAGCCCGAATTCGAGGACGGATCAGAATTCGATTGGCTGGACGACATGCGCTCAGGAAGCCATTTCAATAGGCCGGATAACCACTTCAAACAGATTCTCTCTCTACGGGCAAGGAAATGTCGGAGCAGCGGATTCTAACATGCAGATTTCGCACGAATACGATTGGGTGGCGATGTTGTTTAAGGGATTGCGGGTGGGGAAGAGAGGGAAAGAAAATCTTCTTTCCCCTTCCAAGCCTCTCGTGTGTTTTTATTCTTATTAAGTCACAAAAAATCGTTATTTTTATTCTGTCCAAATAAGAGCATGAGCTATGCCAATAAAATAACGCTATAAAAAACAGTGGGTTGAGTTTTTTGCTTCATTCCGACTCTTCCGCGGCAATACGAAGATGTTACGTATTACCCCCTTAAATGTTACGGATGAGCAAAACAGGTAACGTCTAGCAATCAAACTTAAAAAGTTTGGGAGTAATCGAAGGAGGCTTAGAGAGGGCAGGGTAATGCGAACGGGGAAGATTTCTCTTCCCCATCCAGGTCTCATTTCATCTGTTGTTTTTATTGTTAAAAGTCATCATTCATTATTTTTATTGTTTGGTGGTTACGTTCTTTCTAAACGCGCAACCAGCTTTTTTATTATCTATTGTTATTGTTTGTCGCTAATAGAGCACGCTCCGTGCCAACAGATAAATATCTTTAGATTCAATTGGTTGTGTTAATTTTCTGGCGGGTTGTTGCGCGGTGACAGAGGGGGTTGTTACGTTCCTTCTCGGAAATCGTTACGAAACGAGAGCGAGAGTAACAGCCTGATTTGACAGAAGAGGAATTGCTGTTACAGCACTCAGCCCGCGCTTGCGGTTTTGGAGCCGGATTTTTTGCGCGGAATACCGAAACGCTGGCGACGTTCCCATAGACATTTGCGGCTGACACCCAGCTTTTGCGCCAGCTCGGTTTCGCTCATTGAATCCTGGTGTTCTAGAACGAAGCGTTGGAAGTAATCTTCCAGCGACAAATCTTCCGCCGGATCGGCACTCATCGTCAGCGGTTGCGGCTTTGACGGCGCGTAATCGCCGACGACACTCAGCGGCGTCTCTTTGCTCGTTCGCAATTGATTCACATTGACCAATTCGAGATCGATATCGAGCATATCGTTATCGATTTCCTCGCCCTCGCAGAGAATGACGGCGCGCTCAATCACATTTTCAAGCTCGCGCACATTTCCCGGCCAAGTGTATGTCGTGATTGCCTGAATGGCTTTCGGGGAGAAATGAAGCAGCGATTTGTCGAGCTCTTCGCAGCGACGCTGTAGCAGCACCTCGGCGATTTCGAGAATATCTTTGCCGCGTTCGCGCAGAGGCGGCAGCGTCAGTCGCATCACATTGATGCGGTAGAAGAGGTCTTGTCGAAATTCACCTTGTTCCGATAACGATTTCAAATCGCGGTGTGTTGCGCAGATCAGTCGCACATTGACTTGCTTCGACTGAACCGAGCCAATACGACGAATTTCGTCTTCCTGGATGAATCGCAACAACCGCGCCTGCGCTTCGATTGGCAGCTCGCCAATTTCGTCGAGAAACAGCGTGCCACCGTCGGCGGCTTCGATTAAGCCGATACGATTGGTATTGGCGCCGGTGAAAGCCCCTTTTTCATAACCGAACAATTCCGATTCGATCAGCGTTTCCGGAATCGCCGCGCAGTTCACGCAAATCAGCGGTTGATCGGCACGCTTGCTTTGCTGATGGATGGCGCGCGCAACCAGCTCTTTACCGGTGCCCGTTTCGCCGTGGATCAGCACAGTGGTATCGGTCGGCGCAACTTTCTGAATATGTTCGTACAACTTCTGCATGGGTTTGCAGTTGCCGATCATGCCGCCGAGTTGCGGTTGTCCGCGCTTACCCGTGCGCTTCTGCGCCGGCTGGCTGCCATCGCCGCTGTCATGGCGATTGTCCGCGATGATCTGCTGCACGGTGGCGAGCATTTCATCGTGATTGAAGGGCTTGGCGATGTAATCCACAGCGCCGGCTTTCAATGAGTCGATCGCCGAGCGCACGCTCGCGTAGCTGGTCATTATCAGGACTGGCACTTCATCGGTCTTTTGAATCAGATCGGTGCCGGGCGCGCCGGGCAGGCGCAGGTCGCTGATGATCAGCTGAAAGCTTTCGAGATCCTGATGGTCGAGCGCGTCCTGAACCGAGATTGCCTCTGAAACCAGATAACCGCTGCGCTCGAGCAATCGCCGCAGCGCATTACGGATAACGTCTTCATCTTCGACGATCAGAATTTTGTCCATAGGAACGCTCATAACCAGGAACAGCGCGCTGTGTAGCGCGGTAACACTCGACGCGACACCTTAGCGCGTCACGTCGTTTTATGCCAGCCGCCCGGAGCGACCGGATGGCGCGAACCGCGCTTCAAATCGTGCCGCTTGGCAGCCATAAATGAACTCGGGTGCCGTGGCCGAGTTCGGCGATCGGGCTTTCGATCTCGACATCGCCATTCAGGTCCTCGACGATGCTGTACACCATTGCTAGCCCAAGGCCGGTGCCTTTACCGGCTTCCTTGGTGGTGAAGAACGGTTCGAAGATGCGATCGATATGTTCGCGCGCAATACCCGTACCTTCATCGGCCACCATGATGTGTACCTGTCCGTCGATCGTTTCGCAGTCGACGGTAATCGACTGGCCGTCAGCGCTGGCATCGCGGGCATTCGACAGCAAGTTAACGAACACCTGTAACAACCGCTGATCGTCGGCCAGCACCAGCGCATCCGCTGAGCACAGATTCAGAAAATGAACCGGCCGTGCCTCCTTGTTCAATGCCAGTAGCTGGATCGCTTCGTCGACACTGCGTTCGAGCGAAACCGGCTCGGGTTCGTTGCGATTGGCGCCGGCGTGCGCAAAATTCACCAGCGTCTGCACGATGCGCGAGATGCGGCCAGTCTGTTTGAGAATTTCGGCAGCGGTTTCAAGGCTGTCCGGATTAGTGGTGTCGTATTTCAGGTTTTGCGCCAGACAGGCAATGCCTGTTACCGGATTGCCAATCTCATGCGCGACGCCTGCCGCGAGTCGGCCGATCGATGCGAGTCGTTCGCTGTGTACCAGCTCTTCCTCCAGCAGATGTGTTTCGGTGACATCCTCGACAACGATCACCTGTCCATCCTGATAGTCCGCATGCTCCTCACTCGCTTTGAGAAGGCTAATCCAGCGCGATTGATGGCCTATCGCGATTTCGCGTTTGCGCAAATGCGCTTCCTGCGAATGGAAGAATTGATCGAGCACATCGCGCCACGGCAGCGGCAGATTCGATACGTGCGAGCCGAGCACGTCGCGTTGCTCGACGCCGGTTAATTCCTCCATCGTCCGATTCCACATCAGGATTTCGCGGTCGCGGCCGAGCGAGCAGAGGCCGATCGGCAAATCCTGAAGGGTCTGGCGGTGGTGGCGGCGCAAGCTATCGAGATCGGCGGCGAGGCCCGTCAAATGGTATTTGTAGCGTTCGAGCCGCGCTTCGATCAGGTTGATGTCTTCGGTGCTGTCGCTATCGGGTTGTTCATACGGCAGCAGACGATTCACCATGTCGTGGGCTACCGACGGTCCGAGCAACCCCGATAAGTTGATTTCGATACGATCGCGCAGACGCCGCAGTGCATAAGGGCGGTTTTCGGAGCGATCCAGTTTCAGATCGTTGAGCGCGCGCGTGACTTCGCGTTCCGCGCCGAGCTCGCCGAGCGCCTCGCCGAGACGCTTCTGGATTTCAGCGGCGTCGCGCACTTTCAGCGCCAATCGTTTCGGCCGATTCAAATCGTCGAGCGCACAAACTTCGGCGGCGGCGCGTTCCTCATCCGACGATGGCACCAACAGCGAAATCAGCACGAATAACAGCGTATTCGCCGCCAGCGAAATCAGCGTGGTGGTACTCCAGATTTCGTCGGGTAGTTTGATGTCGAACCAGACATTTAATACCGTCGCCAGATTGAAATCGCTGACCAGCGGCAACAATAAAAATACGAACCAGATTAGAAAGCCGACGCATAATCCGCTGAGCATGCCGGCGCGATTTCCACGTGGCCAATACAACACCGCGAGCACCGCAGGCATGAACTGCAGCGTGGCGACGCACGCGGTCAGGCCGAGACTCGATAATGCCTGATAGCCGCCGATGCTGTGATAGAACCAGTAACCGCCGAGAATAATTGCCGCAATCAACAGTCGGCGAATCCACAGCAGCCAGCGATAAATATCGCTCTCATTACTCGGTTGGTAAAACGGCAAGACCAGATGGTTCAGACACATTGACGCCAGCGCCAGCGTCGTCACGATAATGGTGCCGCTGGCCGCGGACAGACCGCCGATAAACACCAGCAACGTAAGCAGCGGCTGCTGCAATTCGATACCGACCGCGAGCGAAAAGTATTCGGGCGGCAGGATGCTGTTGAGTTTGAATCCCGCCCATAAAATCGGCAGCACCGGCAGGCTCAACAGCAGCAGCACGATCGAAAAACCCCAGCTTGCGATATGCAGCGCGCGCGGGTTTGGGTTTTCCGCAAACAGCATATGAAACATATGCGGCATGCAAATCGTCACCGAGAAGAAAATCAGCATCAGCGAGCGCGCCGAATCCTGACGCAACGGAGATCGCAATTGCGCGAGCACATCCGGATGCGCTACCAGCCACTCCTGCATACCGGGCCAACTTCCGAAGACACCGAAAACGACTACCGCACCCACGGCGAGTAACGTCAGCAGTTTCACCAGCGATTCGAATGCGACTGCCATGACTAATCCATCGTGACGCTGGTGCGCCGACCGATGTTTCGAGCCGAACAAAATCGCAAACGCCGATATGACAAGACAGAACCCTAGCGCGAGACCATCGGCGCTACTGCCGGCATGCGTAGTTCCGCTACCGCTGTTGAGAATGTGCACGGTGTCGGCGACCGCGCGAATCTGCAGTGCCAACAGCGGCATCATCGCAATCAACATGAATATCGTGACTGCGGAACCAACCCATGGGCTGCGAAAGCGAAATGTCAGCAGATCCGCCAGTGAGCTCAATTGATACAAGCGGCAAATGCGCAGTAGCGGCGACAACAATAGCGGTGCGAGTAAAAAGGTTCCGCCAATGCCGCTGTAGAGGGCGAGATATCCATAACCGTAGTGGTAGGCCGTTTCGACGGTGTTGTAAATCAGCGTGGTGCCGCCGAAAACGCCAAGCGAAAAAATGTAAACGAGGGGGTGGCGCTGCCAGCGTTTTGGAATGTAGCCGCGTTCGCTGAAATGCGCGATCGCAAACAATAAAAGAAGGTAGACGAGCCCGATACCGAGCAGCGTGGCGAGACTAAAACTCATCGCGAGCCTTACCGCGTTGGCTCCAGTAAATGAAAATAATCAGGCCGATCCAAACGAAATATGGGCGATACCACGCATCGTTACCGCTCAGCACCCATTCCTGCAGCGACGGCGCGAACACAAAGGTCAGACCAAGCAGCAACAGTAGCGTCGGATTCAAATACATGGCGGTGGGCGCATAAGGTTGGAAAAAGACCGCGTCGATGGTACTTGATGCGTCATTCAAGTTGCAAAACGGCGGCACGATTGCGGCAACGCAGCGCCCGATAACGAAAGCTGTCTCGGTACTCTGTCGATATCCCAATGAGCGATGGCCGACTGCAGCAGTGCGTCGATTGTTAGCGCGGTATGTCGCAATGGCTTTTGATCGAGGAACTCGAGTGCAGCGAGTAAATTATCGCGCGCGTTTTGCTTGTCGAGCGCTGCGGCAAATGTCTGCTTGCTGAGTTTTTGGCCCTGCGTATTCGCGATCACCGGCACGTGCGCATAACTGGGTGTAGGCAGTCGCAAACATTGCTGCAGATAAATTTGGCGCGCTGTCGAATCGAGTAAATCCGAGCCGCGCACGATATGCGTTATCCGTTGCTCGGCGTCATCGAGCACGACTGCCAGTTGATACGCCGGCAATTTCTCTTTGCGATAAATCACGAAATCGCCGACGGCGCGCCCGATGTTTTCCCGAATCTCTCCCTGAATGCGATCGATGAATTCAATGGTGCGATCTTCGGTCAGCAAACGAATGGCATATGGCGAATTGGGTTGTTGTCGGCACGCGCGGCAATGGCCTGTGTAGACGCCTCGATTGGCGAGCAGATCGGTGCGCGAGCACGTGCAGTAAAACGCCTGGTTTTCTTCGATGAGTCGCTTACATGCCTGGCGATAAACATCGTGGCGCTCGCTTTGAAACATCACATCGCCATCCCACGTCAGCCCGTGGGCGCGCAGACAATCGAGAATGGCTACAGCAGCTCCGGGCACTTCACGCGCGGGATCGATATCTTCGACGCGAACCAACCAGCGGCCGCCGTGCGCGCGCGCATCGAGAAAGCTGGCGAGCGCGCCAATTAACGAGCCGAAATGCAGGGGACCGGTGGGAGAGGGCGCGAAGCGCCCGACGTACGAAGATGCAGGGTTCGGCATGAAGCGATGCCGATGAGCAAAACTGGATTAATTGAACGACGAAAAGAGCGAAGGCCGGGCGGCCTCACGCTCAACCGTGTTCTTGGCGTTCTTTGATTTCATCGAGGGTTTTGCAATCGATGCAGAGTGTTGCCGTCGGACGCGCTTCGAGGCGCTTGATGCCGATTTCGACGCCGCATGCTTCGCAGTAACCGTAATCGTTGTTGTCGATCAGATCGAAGGTTGTATCGATTTTCTTGATCAGTTTGCGCTCGCGGTCGCGGGCGCGCAGTTCGAGGCTGAATTCTTCTTCCTGGGTGGCGCGATCGGCCGGATCCGGAAAGTTCGCCGCTTCGTCTTTCATGTGTGACACGGTGCGGTCGACTTCTTCCATCAGCTCGGCTTTCCATTGCCGCAGAATGGCGCGGAAATGGTCCTTCTGCTTATCGTTCATGTACTCCTCACCCTTTTTCAATTTGTAGGGTTCGAAGTTCTTGAACGAAGTGACCGCCTCTTGTTTCTTAGCTGACATTATCGACGCCTCATCCAATACGTTCAGTGCTGTGTTAAAACCGGGCGGAGCCCTGTGGTGCGTGCCTGGCCGGTCGTTATTAGGCGGGCAAACCTACCAGATATCCGCGCGCAAAGCCATATGACCACAATATCTTTACACTCGTTCGCTGCGTGAGTGGGGGCGCCAAATTGTCGCGTTTTCGAGGGGACGACATCACACCCGCGCGTCTACAATAGCCGCCTTTCAAAATGACCACTGTAAACAACAATCGATCCGGTTTTTCGACTGCCGATTCGTTGCAACGTACGCTGGGGAGCCGCCATTGAGCGACCAATTCGCGCGCCGTCTGGCCGATATCGAACCGTTTCGCGTCGTCGAGGTATTGACCCGCGCCAAAGCGCTTGAAGCGCAGGGGCGTGACATTGTTCATCTCGAAGCGGGCGAGCCGGATTTCTGCACCGCACAGCCGATCATCGACGGCGCCAAACGCGCACTCGACGACGGTTTTACGTTTTATACGCAGGCGACGGGGATTCCGGAATTGCGCGCTGCAATTTCGAACTGGTATTGGACTCAGCATCGCGTGGAAGTCGCGCCCGAGCGCATTTTGATTACGCCGGGAGCATCGGGGGCATTGTTGTTGATCGCCGCCGCGCTGCTCGATCCGGGCCGCGGTCTGTTGATGACCGATCCGGGTTACCCGTGCAATCGTCATTTTTTACGTTTGGTCGAAGGGCAGGCGCATCTGGTGCCGGTCGATGCGAACGATCGCTACCAGCTCAATGCCGCGAAAGCCGAACAGCATTGGCGCGAAAACACCGCCGGTGTTCTGGTCGCATCGCCGGCAAACCCGACCGGCGAAATTCTTACACGCGATGAATTGCGCGATTTGCACGCGCTGTGCCTGCGCAAGCGCGGCTGGTTGGTGGTCGACGAGATTTATCACGGCCTGACGTACGGCGTTGACGCGCCATCGATTCTCGAAATCACCGATCAGGCTTTTGTCATCAATAGCTTCTCGAAGTATTTTGGTATGACCGGCTGGCGTCTCGGCTGGCTGGTCGCTCCGGAGGCGGCGGTACCGCATCTGGAACGGCTCGCGCAGAATTTGTTTATTTCGATGTCGACGCCGGCGCAGTACGGCGCATTGGCGGGATTCACCGACGAGTCGCAGGCGATCTTTCGTGAACGTCGCGATGAATTCGGGCGTCGCCGCGATTTTTTGATCGAACATCTGCGCCGTCTCGGTTTCGGCATTCCGCACACACCGGCCGGCGCCTTATATTTGTACGCCGATGTCAGCCGCTTTACGCAGGATAGCGAGCGCTTCTGTCTCGATCTGCTTGAGCAACACGGCATCGCGGTGACGCCGGGTACCGATTTTGGCCGTTATCGCGCAAACGAGCATGTGCGGTTCGCCTACACGACCAGCATGGCGCGCCTCGAAGAGGGTGTTAGACGCCTGGAAAAAATCTTCGGCTGATGCAGCATTCGTCGGCGACGCCAAGCCTATTGGCGATGCAAACAAGCCCATCGGCGATTCAAAATTGAATGGAGAAGTTATGAACGAACACATTGTCGCCGTCACCATGGCCAATGCGAAGGAAAAACTGATCGACGAATCGTTTCAGCGTCCGGTGCTGATCGACTTCTGGGCCGATTGGTGCGCGCCCTGCAAAACGCTGATGCCGTTACTCGAAAAAATAGCGAATGAATACGCGGGTCAATTCCTGCTGGCGAAAGTTAATTGCGATGAAGAACCGCACATTGCGCAGCAATTCGGCGTACGCAATTTACCGACGGTCGCGCTGATGAAAGACGGTCAGCCGGTCGATGGTTTCACCGGCGCGCAAACTGAAACAATGATTCGCCAGATGCTCGAAAAATATCTGCCGAAACCGTGGGACGTCGCACTGGATAACGCACGAGCAGCGATCGCCGCTGGCGATCACGGCAGCGCGTTGACGCTGTTGCGCAATGCTTACGAAGAATCGCGCAAGCGCGCCGATATTGGGCTTGAGCTCGCCGCGGTATTGATCGCGATGAAGCGCTTCGACGAAGCGAGCGCACAACTCGATTTGATCAAGCTGGTCGATCGCGATCAGCGCTATCAGCAGTTGCTCGCGCAAATCGAATTGCAGCGCGAAGCGGCAAAAACCCCCGAGATTCGTTCGCTCGAAGCGCAGCGCGCAAACAATCCGACCGATCTGGAGACTGCGTATTTATTAGCGGTGCAATACAGCCAGAACCAGCAGCATCGCGAAGCGCTGGATTTGTTGATCGACATATTGCGCACCGATAAACAATTTCGCGATGGCGGCGCGAAAAAAACGCTGCTGGATATTATCGCGATGCTCGGCAATACCGACCCACTGGCGAAGGAATATCAGCGCAAATTGTTTTCGCTGATGTATTGATCTGTTCGCGGCTCACCGTTTCGACAAAAGAATTTCGACTGAAAGGAACAACGATGAAATCGTTCAACAGAAAAATTATCGCAACGATATGTTTATCGGCACTGGCCGGTGTCGCCGAGGCGCAACGCAATGAAAGCCCGAATCAATGGTATGCGGAAGGCGCGGGCGAATTGCAGCGCACATTGCAGATGAAGCCGAATATGAATCGCGCGAAAAATGTCATTTTGTTCGTCGGCGATGGTATGGGTATTTCGACCGTGACAGCTGCGCGTATTTTCGACGGTCAGCAGCGCGACGAGAGCGGTGAAGAAAACGTGCTGTCGTTCGAAGAATTTCCGTACATGGCGTTGGCAAAAACGTACAACACCAATCAACAGGTTGCCGATTCCGCCGGTACGATGACGGCGATGATGTCCGGCGTTAAGACCAAAGCTGCGCTGATCGGCCTGAACCAAAATGCCCAGGTCGGCAATTGTCGCAGCGCGCAGGGCACTGCGGTGCAGAGCTTCCTCGAGCAGATGGCGAAGGCGGGAATGAGCACCGGCGTCGTTACAACGACGCGCGTTACTCATGCCACGCCTGCGGCGACTTATGCGCACGCGCCTGATCGCGATTGGGAGAGCGATCACGACATGTCCGACGATGCGCGTAAACAAGGTTGCAAAGATATTGCGCGGCAATTACTGGATTTTCCGCTGGGCGGCGGTATCGATGTCGTGCTCGGCGGTGGACGTTCGAAATTCCTGCCGAATACGGTGACCGATCCGGAAAATAATGCCGTAAAAGGCGAGCGCGAGGACAAACGCGACCTTACCGCCGAGTGGACCAAAAAATATAAAAATGCGGCGTATGTCTGGAACGAAAAACAATTCGCCGCGATTGATCCAAAAAAAGTCGATCATCTGCTTGGTTTGTTTAATCGCGCCGATATGGCGTTCGAATCGGAGCGCAAAAACGATAGCGGCGGCGAACCGTCACTCACCGAAATGACAAAAAAAGCCATCGCGGTATTGAATAAAAATCCGCAAGGCTTTTTCCTGATGGTCGAAGGTGGCCGCATCGATCATGGTCATCATATGGGCAGCGCCTATCGTGCGCTCACGGAAACGCGCGAATTCGCGAATGCGGTACGCGCCGCAATGCAAGCGACGGACAGCAACGAAACGCTGATCATCGTCACGGCGGATCACAGTCACACACTAACGATTTCCGGCGAGCCGAAGCGCGGCAACCCGATTCTGGGTAAGGTGATGACAAACGGCGAAGGCGGAAAAGCTGACGCGATGGCCAAAGCGCTCGATGAACGCCCCTATACGACGTTGTCGTATGCTAATGGCCCGGGTGCGCTCGCTGTGCGCGATGCGGCTAATGAAGATCGTCCCCGCCGCGATTTGTCGGAGGTAGACACTGCCAAGCCGGAATACTTGCAGCAGGCGTTGATTCCTCTGTCGCATGAAATGCACGGCGGCGAAGATGTACCTATTTATGCGGTGGGTCCGTGGGCGCAATTATTTTAACGCACGGTTGAGCAAAACTATATCTATCACGTGATGCGTTATGCTGCGCTGGAGCAGCCGAAAGCTGCGGCACCGCGCAGCAAGAAAACGCAGCCAAAAAAATCGCAGCAGTAACGGCGGGGACATCATGAACGAACAGCATTTACGCGAACAACTACAACGCTTGTCGGCTGAGCTGGAAACATTAACGGTAAACGATGAAAAGCGGCAGGCCGTTTCCGCGCTGATCGCCGATATCGAATTGCAATTGAACGAAGGTGTGGCGGACGACTCACTGGTCGATCAGGTGGAGGCTGCGATATCGAGTTTTGAGGCCGAGCATCCGCAGGTTGCCGGTATTCTTAATTCGATTCTCGTCTCACTGGGCAATATTGGGGTTTAAGCTAATTTTCTAGCGTTTTCATGCTTGACTCATAAAGATCGCATCTTTATAGTACGCGCCCTACGCGCTTGTAGCTCAGTTGGATAGAGTATCTGGCTACGAACTAGAGGGTCGGGGGTTCGAATCCCTCCAAGCGCACCAATAGATAAAAAAGGCCACCATTAGGTGGCCTTTTTTATTTTACGGTTCGTCTCATTTTTAACCTGTTACAGCTTCTTATTCAGTGCCGCCAAGATTTCCGGGTCGCGCTGATAAATATCCGGCTTGAATGCGACGTGCTCGCCATTAAACGTGTCGATCGTCCAGTAAGTAATGACGATGGGGACTGGTTTGGCGAGATCGACATTGCGGGTTTCGCCCTTCGCGATCATGGCGTCGATC
>CAMLJR010000084.1 GCA_946480345.1 uncultured Spongiibacteraceae bacterium | reverse complement strand
AACGGGCCGACATTGCCTTTGTTATCGGGCCCTTTGTTGGCTGGCTCTTTGTTAGTGGGAAAGGTGCGGTTGGTCAGGATAATCGCGAACGTGCGGGTGACCGGATCAATCCACAACGATGTGCCGGTGTAGCCGGTGTGCCCATAGAAACCCGGTGGCACGATGACATTGCCGTCGCTGGTTGGCTGTGCCTCGAGATTCCAGCCAAGCCCGCGCTGACGCTGCTGATTCGGCAGTACCTGCGGCGATGTCATCAGCGCCACCGAATCGGGTTGCAGAATTGTCGTGCTGCGCCTGTTACCCGTTGTGGAGCTGTATTTGTCGCCCGCTAAGGGATAGCTGCCGCCGTTCAGCAGCATGCGCGCAAAAATCGCGAGATCGTCCGCCGTCGAAAACACGCCCGCGTGACCGGCGATGCCGCCCATACGCGCGGCGGTCGGATCATTCACTACCCCCCAGTTGATTTGCTTGCGCCACAGCGTGGTCGGCGCCATGCGATCGCGCAGCAGCGGCGAAGGTTTGAAGCCGGTGTCGTGCATGCCGAGCGGCAGGAAGATGTGTTGCAGGCAGTACACGTCGAGCGGCTGACGCGACACGCGCGCGACGAGTTCGCCGAGGATCAGGAAATTCACATCGCTGTATTCATAACTACTGCCCGGTGCGCGGGTCGGCGCAAGCGTCGTAATCGCGTCCATCGCCGCGCGATACCCAGACCAGCCGGTGTTTGGCAGGTCAGCGCGCAGGCCGCTGTAATGCGTCAGCGCCTGCCGCAGCGTGATCGACTCTTTACCGTTCGCGCCGAACTCCGGCCAGTAATGCGCGATCGTTTGATCGAGCTGCAATTCATCGCGCTCGACCAATTGCATCACCGCGGTCGTCGTGGCGATCACTTTGGTGAGAGAGGCGAGATCGAACAACGTATCGCGGGTCATCGGCAGCGTTTGCGGTTCGCGCGCGCGATAGCCGATAGCGTTGCGATACAGCGTGCGTTCGCCGTTGCCGATCAGAATCACCGCCCCCGGAATATGGCCGGCGCGAACTTCGCTTTGAGCGAGTTGATCGATGGCTTTGAAATCGGTGGGAGAAAGCGCCGCAACGGCGGTATTGGCGAGGGTGTTTTGTACCAGCAGCAAGGTGCCGAGCAAAACGATTAAAGGGTTTTGCAGAAGCGATAGTGAGCGAACGCGAAAACCTTTCACTGCAGACCTGCGAGATTGCTGTACTTGAATGACTGGGAGCGACTTTCGATCAGCCGGCGGCGAAGTATCAACCGCCGGCTGACGGGTCTTACTGCACGGCGCGTTGCTGGCTCGCAGTTGTCGGCAGCGCTAACGGCTCGGTGGCGGCGGTCACATCGCGTGCTTTCAGCGCCGCTTTTTTCGCGACGTTAGCGGCGACGGCGGCTTTGATATGTTCCGCGTTATACACGTTGCGCGGATTCCATAGCAACCAGCCGTTCGCACCGAAATTCTCCGATGCAGCGATCTGCTGTTGAATCTCGTTCGGACCGAACTGGCGACGGTCGAATGCGTAATCGCGGAATGCCTGTAGCCAGGGGCGGAAGCGTACCGCTGGGATATTTGCGCGTACCCGCGCCCGTTCCAGCGAGCGATAAATGATTTCGTAGGAGTTCACGACGGGATCGCGATAGCCGGGAATACCGAACTGGAAGCCGGACGGATACAGCATCGGTGAAATGTAATCGACGTGGTTAGCGATATCGACCACACGCTGGCCGATTTCGGTATCGTCGAGATTCCAGCTGACGTAACCGAAAATATCGGCCGAGATAAATACGTTATACGGTTCGAGTTTTTTACGCGCCAGCGCGAGTTGCCCGTTGATGGCATCGACGCGATTCTGTTCGGTATTCGGCTTCGAAAATACCAAGCCGCGGGTATCGGGAAAGCGAATGTAATCGAATTGAATTTCATCGAAGCCCATTTGTGCGGCTTCCTCGGCGAGCGCGACGTTGTATTCCCATCCCTCGGTTTTGAATGGGTCGAGCCACGCCAGACCTTCGCGGTCTTTCCATAGCTCGCCGCGGTTGTTCTTGATTGCCAATTCGGGTTTTGCCTGCGCGAGCAGCGTGTCTTTGAACGTAACGATGCGACCGATTGTGTAGAAACCCTGCTCGTGCAATTTCACAATCAGTTCGGGCAGGTCTTTTTTCAGAACCAGACGCTGCGCGCCGATTTCCTGCGCGAGCGGCACGGCGGATTTGTGCGTGACCAACGCGCTGTCGGTTTTGATATCGATAACGAGCGTATTGACCGGCGTTTGTTTAGCCAAATCCAATACCGCGTTGCGCAGTTTCAGGCTGCTAACGCCGTACGACGATAAATAAACGCCTTTGGCATCGAACGGTTTTAATTCGAGCTTGATCGATGCGCCGTTGGCGACCGGCTGCATCGCACGCATGTGGCCGTAGGCGCGGGCACGCACTTCGGTACCATCGCCATCGATACGAAAAATACCGTTTTTATCGGTTTTAACGCTGCTGTTGCCGAGTGTTACAAACGCGCCCTCGATCGGCGTTTTCGTGTCGCTGTTCACCACGCTGCCATTGATGACGACGGCATGAACGGGCAGGCAGAAGATGGCCGCCATAGCGGCAGGAAATAATTTTTTGAAGGCTTTCACAAATCACCTGTGCGGGCAAAGACTAACTATTTGAAGTGTAGTTCGCTAAAAAAATATGCAACGCCTTTACGAAAAAATTTTTTCTAGATCAACGCTGAGCGGAAGTGTTAGATGCGGGCGGAGTGGCAACAATCTGTTCAAACAGATGCCCTTGCTGTGTGTTATTCATCAAAAATCGCGGCAGTGCTAACAGCCGATCGCCTGGGCGTGTCGGTTTGCCATCAATACTGAATGCGGTGGTGTAACCGGCTTGCTGCGCTCTGGCGAGCAGATCGTCGTTATAGATGCCGAATGGCCACGCCAGTACATCGACCGCGGTGCCGAAGCGTTTTTCCAGCACGGCCTTCGAACGTTGCAGTTGCGTCGATACGAATTTATCGAATTCGGCAGGGCTAAGGCGCTTTTTTTCCTGTTTGAAATTTGGATGCCAATAGGTATGCGACTGGATCGTGAACAAACCGGTGCCGACCAGTTCCTGTAACTGCTCCCAGCTCATCGCATAAGGCGCATGGCGATTTGAAATTGCGGATGGGTAGATGAATAGCGTCACCGGAATGTTGTACTGCTTCACTAATGGCAGCATTTCCTCGTACACCGAGCGATGCCCATCGTCGACAGTAATCACGACCGAACGCGGTGGCGGGGCCGGCGCTTTGCCTAACTGATAATCCACCAGCGCCTGTAACGGAATCACCGTATAGCCTTGATCGTGCAGATATTTGAGATGCGCCGCGAATACCGGCGTGGTTACCGTCATGCTGTCCGCAACCGTGGGTCCAAAGCGGTGATAGCACAACACCGGTACCGAAACGACCTCCGCAAGCGCCGTCGAACCCAGCGACGCACAAATCGAAAGCGCCCACAGCAGTTGGCGCAGCAGCGTTTTCAACAAAGTGAAGATCCTGCAAACAAGGTGGAAATACCGAAGGAAGTAATGGCACAGCAATTTGGTTTTATCAAATCGATAATTGAAGGCTTAGACAAATCAGTGCGGGTAATACCGCCTAGGCGAGATTTGCGATCTAAATGCACGCGGTCCTAAGTGTATGATGCGAACGGTTTAACATCCGGATTCAGCCTATGCGTTTTTGTTGTCACTGCGGTCAGGCGGTCGAATTGAAAATTCCGACTGGTGACGATCGCCATCGTCACGTCTGCCTTCACTGCGATGCGATTCATTATCAAAACCCACGTGTCATCGTCGGCTGTCTGGTGTCCAGCGGCGATCGCATCTTGCTGTGCCGCCGCGCGATCGAACCGCGCCACGGTTTCTGGACTTTGCCGGCGGGATTTCTCGAAAACGGTGAAACGACTTTGCAGGGCGCCGAACGTGAAACCTGGGAAGAAGCCGGCGCCCGCGTGACAAATGCCACGCTGTATCGATTGTTCGATCTGCCGCATATCGATCAGTTATATATGTTCTACCGCGGCGAGCTGGCAGGGGATGTGTTTGCCGCCGGCACCGAAAGCCTTGAGGTGGCGTTGTTTCGCGAAGACGAAATTCCATGGTCTGAATTGGCGTTTCCCGTCGTGATCGAAACACTGCGCGAATATTTACAGGACCGCCGCAGCGGCGATTTTCCGGTGCGCTCATCGCCGCTGAGTCCGGAATGGCGCAATTGGCTACAGAAAAAGTAATGCGCGAAATCTGATTGCAGAGAACCGAACGGGAAACGTTAATCGATGATGTGGAATACGGTGTTATTGATAATCGCGGTGGCTGCCACAGTCGCGGCAATCTTTACCTTCGCAATGGTGCGTCAGCGCCGCGACGAAATTACGCAATTACGTGCGCAGATTAACGAACGTGAACAGCGCCTCGAGCAAATGGCGCAACGCATCGAGCAAATTCAGCAGCGCGAAGCGGCGGCGAATAACGAGCTTGCCGCGCTGCGCAGCACTCTCGAACAGAGCGAGCGTGCTGCCGAAGAAAAATTGAAATTGCTCGGCGAGGCCAGGCAGCAGTTGAGCCATGAATTTCAAACGCTGGCGCAACGGATTTTTGAAGAAAAAAGCGAACGCTTCACCAAGCAGAACCGCGAAAATATCGAAGGCACGTTGAATCCGTTGCGCGAGCAACTGCTCGAATTTCGTAAACGCGTCGATGACGTCTACGACAAGGAAAGCAAGGACCGAACCTCGCTGCGCGCTGAATTGAGTCATCTGAAGGAATTGAATCAACGCATGAGCGTCGAGGCGTTAAATCTGACGCGCGCATTAAAAGGCGATAACAAAGCTCAGGGGAATTGGGGCGAGGTCGTGTTAGAGCGCGTGCTCGAAGAGTCTGGTTTGCGCAAAGGTCACGAGTATGAAACGCAGGTGGCGTTGCCGAATGCCGAAGGTCGCCGCGTGCAGCCGGATGTCGTCGTGCATCTGCCCGATGCGAAAGATATCGTCATCGATGCGAAAGTTTCGCTGATCCATTACGAACGTTATTGCAATGCCGAAACGGATGCCGAGCGCGATACCGCGTTGAAGCAGCATATTGCTTCGGTGCGATCGCATATCGATGGTTTGAGCATCAAGCAATACGAAAATCTGCCCGGCGTGCGCAGCCTCGATTTCGTACTGATTTTTATTCCGATCGAATCGGCGTTTCTCGCCGCGTTCGAGCACGATCCAGCGTTATTTCGCAGCGCCTACGAAAAGAACATTATTGTCGTCAGTCCCACCACGTTATTGGCAACACTGCGTACCGTGCAGACGATCTGGCGCTATGAGCGGCAGAACACCAATGCGGAAGCGATCGCGCGGCAAGCTGGAAGTTTGCACGATCAATTCGCGCGCGTGCTCGAAGCGTTGCAGGATGTGGGGCGTCATCTCGATCGATCGCGCACTGCGTACGAATTAACACTCGATCGCTTTTCGCGCGGCAAAGGCAATATGGTCAAACGCGTTGCCGATTTCGCGAAGCTCGGTGCAAAAAGCAAACGCTCATTGCCCGCCGACTTGCTGGCGAATAGCGATGACACGTCGGATTTATTGGATGCGCCGGATAATGTCGCTGGTGACGATGATGATCTGGTCCGCACAAATAGTGAAAACGGAGATTGAAATGGCATTACCGAAGATTGGCAATTTAGCCCCCGCGTTTACGCTGCTCGATCAAAATGGCGAAAAAGTCAGCTTGAAAGATTTCGTCGGAAAGAGGGAAGGCGACAAGAAAAATGTCGTGTTGTATTTCTATCCGCGAGCGATGACCCCCGGTTGCACCGTGCAGGCATGTGGCTTACGCGATGCAAAAAAGGAGTTGGAAGCACTCGATACGATCGCACTCGGTGTTAGCCCGGATGCGGTCGCGCGGCTGCAAAAATTCATCGATAAAGAAAAACTCAATTTCACGTTGCTGTCCGACGAGGATCATGCGGTTGCCGAAAAATACGGCTGCTGGGGCATGAAGAAATTCATGGGGCGTGAATTCATGGGATTGCTGCGCACGACGTTTATTATCGGCAAGGATGGAAAAATCAAGCACATCATCGATAAGGTGAATACGAAGAAGCACCAGGAAGAGGTGATCGCCTGGTTAAAGCAAAACACCTGAAAACGGCGGAAACACGACGTCATGGGAACAAGCACGCAACTAACGCCCGAATGGGAGCAATGGATTGTCGATAACATTGCTCGCGGCGTGCCGCTACCGGCGCTGATCGAGGAAATGGTTAAAAACAACTTCGATCTGATGTTCGCGACCACCGCAGTAGCGCAGCGAGCGCCGGACTTTGCGGCAATCGATCTCGCGCAGGCGACACAGCCTTTTCAATATCCGATTCCCGCCGGTTTCGAGCAACATTACGTCGGCTACTGCTACGATCGGAAGCGCATTGCGTCGGGCAATCAAATTGAGATCGATGGCCATATCGTGAAGGTGCTGGGGCGTATCGCCGAACCCGATATCGTGATTTTTGAAAATGTGCTCACTGCCGCCGAGTGCGATGAATTAATCAAGCTGTCGACGCCGAAGCTAACGCGCTCGACAATCGTTGACGATCAGACGGGTGCCGCAGGTATCGTCGATTCACGCAGCAGCGAAGGCACCTATTTTTTGCGTGGTGAAAATACGTTTGTCGCGCGCATCGAAAAACGTCTGGCGAAATTAATCGGTATGCCGGTCGATAACGGCGAGGGTTTGCAGATTCTGCATTACCGCACCGGCGCCGAGTACCGCCCGCATTACGATTTTTTTTCACCTGAAAATCCCGGCAGCGCCGTGCATTTGGCGAAAGGCGGTCAACGCGTCGCTACGCTGGTTATGTATTTAAGCGATGTCGATGAAGGCGGTGAGACGATTTTTCCGGAAATCGGATTTTCAGTAGCGCCACGCAAAGGTGGCGCGGTTTATTTTTCGTATTGCGATACCGAAAGCCGTCTCGATCGAGCGACCTTACATGGTGGCGCACCGGTGACGGTGGGAGAAAAATGGATTGCTACGCATTGGGTTCGGCAGGGCGCGTATTTCTAACAGCCGCTCGACGATTTTTCCGCCGCGCTATTGCTAGAGCATCGGCTCGGACGGACGAATCGACTCAGAATAGTTGGATTGAATCTCCGCCTGATCGACGGCAGGCTGCTCGGAGCCGCCGATACCTAAATTGTGTAGCAGCGGCATCAAACGTTCCGTGAGCCAACCTATCGCCACGGGTGCCAATAAATTAATCACCACGGGTGAAACAGCAGAGCGGCGCGATTGTTCGGTCGGTTCGGAATCCGCTTGGGATTGCTTGGCGGGTTTGGGTCTTGCCAGCAGTTTGCGCGCGGCGGCGAACCCCGTCATCCCTGCAATACCCAAGGCCAAGGGCGAAGTTACACTCCGTGCAATGCTGTGACGTAACTGCGATGCGCTCGCTGAGGCGTGCAGCAAATCATCGGTGAGCAGCAATCGCTGCTGTACCAGTTCATTGCGCAGGCGGCGTCTGATTTTGAGCATGTTCATCGTTGGCCTTCTCCGGAGCGAGCAAAAACGCACGTAAGGTGCGCAGCAGCAGATTGTTGCTCAAACGGTAAATGGCATACGCGCCACCGGCCGCCACCGCAAAATTTATTGCTGCAATGAGTAACAGCGCCGTGTGCCACGTTAAACCCAATGTATGCAACCAGGCGACAATTGCCGCGAACAGGGCAATCCACGCGCTGGCGAGAAGCAGCCCGCTGGCGACGGCGATAACCAAAATAATGATCAGGTTAACTGTCGCCAGACGCGCTTCCATCACTGCGATCGTGGTAAATCGACCCAGCACGATGCGTGCAGCATCTATCCATTGTTGAAATGCGGCGATGGTGCCCGGTGTGGGATCGGGCACCGGTGGCGTTTCGGTCGGTATTTCGGGTGGCGCCGATGTACCGAATGGTGCCGATGCATCGTTTGATGCGCTGTAAGGAGCAGTCATTATTCGACTCGGCTTCCCTTGGCGACGTACGACAGCAGCACTCCGACACCGAATGCAATACCGAGCGCGGCAAACGGATGTTGCTGCACAAAGTCGCCTACCGATGTTTTGACTTCAGCAGTTTTGTTGCGCGCGGTATCCAGCGATTGCTTTAACGATTCTTCGGCATGAATGCTGGCATCGCGAATTTTCGATTCCGACTGCTGCGCGACGTCGGCGACTTTGTCGATAAAGTCGTGGGCCATGCGTGCAGCTGTATCGGTACCCGAATGCGCGCGATGTGCGGCACCGTTGGTTGAGGTTTCGGCGTTTTTAATGGCGGTGGTAGGGGATTTTGGATTGTCTGTGTTCATCGTTTGCTCTCCTGCTCTTGGTTATACAGACGGCGCAGATCGACTACTGCGCACCGTGTTATACATCCTATCGATGCCGGCAGCGCGTCGAGGTTCCTTAAGGTACGCCATTTTTGGCAGCCAGATAACCACATAGTTTCGCAGCATCGCATCCTTCGGATTACATCGAAATATTTTGCACCCCGCCAAGGCACCAGATTCGCCGCTCGTGCGTTCGATTTGCAGTGAAGGGGCCAGCGGTTAAACTAGCGCCTTTTGCGCGGCGGTCAGTCTTTTGAGCACAGTAATTCTCGGTTTATCAGCCTATTACCACGACAGTGCGGCAGCCTTGCTGCGCGATGGCGAAATTGTCGCCGCCGCCCAGGAGGAACGATTTACCCGTAAAAAACACGACGCGGCGTTCCCGGCCAAGGCGATCGAATATTGTCTGCAAGAAGCGCGGTTGACGTTGGCCGATGTCGATTACGTGGTGTTTTACGACAAGCCGCTGATCAAGTTCGAGCGTCTACTCGAAACCTATCTCGCGTATGCGCCGAAAGGTATGCGCTCGTTTCTTGCGGCGATGCCGGTGTGGCTGAAAGAAAAGCTGTATCTGAAAACGACGTTGAAGCGAGAACTTGCCGCACTCGGCGGCTTGGCGGAAAAGCAATTGCCGCATTTGTTATTTACCGAACATCACCAGGCGCATGCGGCATCGGCGTTTTTTCCGAGTCCTTTCCAAAATGCGGCGGTGATGTGCCTCGATGGCGTCGGTGAATGGGCGACCAGCAGCGTTTGGCTCGGCGAAGGCAACAAGCTGACCCCGCAATGGGAAATCAATTTTCCGCACTCGCTTGGCTTGCTGTATTCGGCGTTCACGTATTACACCGGCTTTAAGGTGAACTCCGGCGAATACAAACTGATGGGCCTGGCGCCGTACGGCGAACCGAAATTCGTCGATACCATTTTAAATAATCTGATCGATGTCAAAGACGACGGCACGTTTCGTCTCGATATGCGTTACTTCAATTACGCAACCGGGCTGACGATGACGAACGATAAATTCGCCGCGTTGTTCGGCGGTCCTGCCCGTAAACCGGAGAGCCCGCTGACGCAGCGCGAAATGGATATCGCGGCATCGATTCAAGTCGTTACCGAAGAGATTGTGTTGAAGCTCGCGCGCACCGTGAAGCGCGAGCTGAAGCAGGATTATTTATGTCTCGCGGGCGGCGTTGCGTTGAACTGCGTTTCGAATGGACGCTTGCTGCGCGAAGGAATTTTTAAAGACATTTGGATTCAACCGGCGGCTGGCGATGCTGGCGGTGCGCTCGGCGCAGCGCTGGCGATATGGTACGAGTATCTCGGCAATGCGCGCACAGCGCCCGATAACACAAGCTCGGTTGGCGACAGTATGCGCGGCAGTTATCTGGGGCCGTGGTTTGGCGTCGATAACATCTGTGACTATCTCGATAGCATCAAGGCACCGTACAAAAAGCTCGACGACGATGAATTCTATGAAGAGCTCAGCGATGTGCTCGCGGCCGAAAAAGTTGTCGGCTGGTTTCAGGGGCGCATGGAATTCGGCCCGCGCGCGCTCGGCGGCCGCTCGATCATCGGCGATCCGCGCAGTGCGAAAATGCAATCGGTGATGAATCTGAAAATCAAATATCGCGAATCGTTTCGTCCGTTCGCGCCGGCGATCAAGGCCGAGCGCGTCAACGAATGGTTCGTGCACGATCGCAGCAGCCCTTACATGTTGATGGTCGCGCCGGTGCGCGAGGAAAAGCGTATTGCGATGACGGCGGAGCAACAGCAGTTATTCGGTATCGAAAAACTGCATGTGCCGCGCTCGCAGATTCCGGCAGTCACGCATGTGGATTATTCGGCGCGAATTCAAACCGTGCATGCCGATACCAATCCGCGTTTTTATCGGTTGCTCGATCGCTTCGAGCAAAAAACCGAATGTCCGGTGCTGGTGAATACATCGTTCAATGTGCGCGGCGAGCCGATCGTCTGCACGCCGGAGGATGCGTATCGCTGTTTCATGCGTACCGAGATGGATTGTCTGGTGCTGGAAAATGTCGTGCTGCATAAACACGAACAGCCGGTGTGGGAAGAACAGCAAGACTGGCAAAACGAATTCGAGCTCGATTGATATGCAAAACAACAACGCTTCGGTTAGCGCGCAAGATCTGCGTAAATTTGGCTTTATTTTCGCGGGTATCCTGATTCTTATTTTTGGTCTTTTGTTGCCATATTGGTTGCACGGTACGATCCGCGTATGGCCGTTTTACATCGGCCTGCCGGTGGTTTTGCTGGCTGCTGTCGTTCCGACATGGCTGCGTCCGCTCTATGTTGTCTGGATGAAATTCGGCGCGGTGATGGGTTTCATCAATACGCATATCATCATGTTCATTCTTTTTTATGGAATGTTGACTCCGATTGGTTGGCTATTGCGGTTGTTCGGCAAAGACCTGCTGGCGCAGAAATTATCGCGCGAGCAACTGAGTTACCGCGTGCAGAGCCAGCACTACCCAAAAGAACATATGGAGAAACCCTACTAATGTGGGACTTGTTGAAAGATCTCGCCGGCTTTATGGCAAAGCGCAAAAAATTCTGGCTCGCGCCGCTGATCGCGGTGATGCTGCTGCTCGGTGCGTTGATCGTACTCGGTCAAGGCTCCGCAGTGGCGCCGTTCATTTACACATTGTTCTGATTCGATGCGCGCGGCTGTGCTCGCGCCGATCGGCGTATTCGATTCGGGTGTCGGCGGTCTATCGGTGCTACGGCATTTGCGCACCGCATTGCCTGCCGAAGATTTTCTGTACGTTGCCGATTCCGGTCATGCGCCATACGGTGCGCGCAGCCCGGATTTTATTCGCGAACGCTCGTTGGCGATTGGCGAGTTCCTGCACGAGCGTGGCGCGAAAGCGCTGGTGGTTGCTTGTAATACGGCAACGGCCGCAGCAGTCGATGCACTGCGCGCTGCGTTACCAATACCAGTCGTCGCCATGGAGCCCGGCATCAAGCCTGCCGTAACAGCCACCCGCAGTAAAATCATCGGCGTGCTCGCCACGGCGGGCACACTCGAAAGCGCGCGGTTTTTTTCGCTGGTGAATCGCTATGCCGGCGATTGCGAAATCATCACGCAACCGTGTGCGGGGCTGGTCGAATGCGTCGAAGCGAGCGAATTGCATTCGGCGAATACCTTCGCGCTGCTGAAGCAGTATCTGGAGCCTTTGCTTGCACAAGGTGCCGATACCATCGTGCTGGGTTGCACGCATTATCCGTTTCTGCGCGATGCACTTGTCGAGTTGCTGGGCAGCAATATCGCGATCATCGATACCGGCGCTGCGGTTGCGCGCGAATTGAAACGCCGGTTGCTGGAATTCGATTTGCTGCGCGAAGGAGGCTTAGGCATGGAAACGTTTTGGAGCAGCGGCGATCAGCGTAGCCACACGGTCATCCGTCAGTTATGGGCTGCGGATGCGCGCGCCGAAGCGCTGCCGACGCTCTAATATTTCCAAGCAGAAGTGCGAGCGTTATGCAGTGCGCGTTTTCTGCTTCAGTAAATTACCCGCTCCGAAAATAAATAACGCGAGCCAGATGA
>CAMLJR010000083.1 GCA_946480345.1 uncultured Spongiibacteraceae bacterium | reverse complement strand
AGTGGCGTACTCATCGTCATTCCGAAAATTTAATCCGCCAGGCGACGGATATCCCCGCCGAGCGATTGCAGTTTTTCTTCGATGCGCTCGTAACCGCGATCGATGTGATAAATGCGATCGACGACGGTCTCGCCGCTCGCTGCCAGACCGGCAATCACCAGACTTGCGGAGGCGCGCAGATCGCTCGCCATCACCGGTGCGCCTTTCAACTGCTCGACGCCAGTGATGATGGCGGTATTGCCTTCAACATTGATTTTCGCACCCATCCGATTCATTTCGTGCGCCTGAATCATCCGGTTTTCGAACACGGTTTCGACGACAGTGCCCGTGCCTTCGGCGATCGTGTTCAGCGCTGTGAATTGCGCCTGCATGTCGGTCGGGAAGCCCGGATACGGCGTGGTGCGGATATTGACCGCGCGCGGGCGCCGGCCTTCCATATCGAGCTCGATCCAGTCATCCCCGCTGGTCAGTTTCGCGCCGGCCTCTTCCAACTTCAGCAACACAGCTTCGAGCGCATGCGGGCAGGTATCTTTCAATTTGATGCGGCCGCCCGTGGCTGCCGCCGCAACCAGATAAGTACCGGTTTCGATACGATCCGGCATCACCTGATAGTCACAGCCATGCAATTGCTCGACGCCATCGATGACGATGCGCTCGGTGCCGTGACCTTCGATTTTCGCGCCCATTTTGATCAGACACTCAGCGAGATCGACGATTTCCGGCTCGCGCGCGGCATTTTCGATCACGGTGCGGCCATCGGCCAGCGTCGCCGCCATCATCAGATTCTCGGTGCCGCCGACGGTGACTGTGTCATGAAAGATATGCGCGCCGCGCAGTCGGCCATCGACTTTGGCATTGATATAGCCTTCGTCAATTTCGATGTGCGCGCCCATCGCTTCGAAACCGCGCAGATGCAGATCAACCGGGCGACTGCCGATCGCGCAGCCGCCGGGGAACGACACGCGTGCCTCGCCGAAACGCGCCAACATCGGGCCCATCACCAGAATCGATGCGCGCATCGTTTTAACCAGTTCGTATGGCGCGGTGAAATCGCGGATCGTGCTCGCATGCACTTCGACGTTGAGCTTTTCGTCGATCACCATCTCGACGCCCATGCTGCGCAGCAGCGCGATCATCGTCGTGATGTCGTGAAGATGCGGCAGATTGCGCACCAGCACCGGTTTTGCCGACAGCAACGTGGCCGCCAGAATCGGCAGCGCCGCATTCTTCGAACCGGAAATACGAATCTCGCCGCGCAACACATTGCCGCCGCGAATAAGCAACTTATCCATGCAAATCCCCACCGACGCCGCTAGGGGCGCCACTGTTTCAATACTGTTCATTCGTTGTTGTCAGCCCTGGCGCGCTTGCCACTCGGCGGGGGTCAGCGTCACGAGCTGATCGACCGCGTGAATGCTGCCGTCGGCGAATTGCTCGCTCAGCGCGGCATACACCACTTGCTGTTTTTTCACTGGGGTGAGGCCGGCAAATACGTCGCCGATCACGCGGATCGCAAAATGGCGACCGTCGCCGTTAACCTCGACTTCGCAATCGGGCAGGCGGGTTTGCAGTAGTTGTTTCACGTCTTCGGGTTGCATGGAGCGCGCTGGCCTCTATCGAATCAGTTAGCCGACCGTGGCTGAATTAATTGAGCGGAAAGGGGCGCATTCTACCAGCAGGAGGGAGCGTCCGGCGAAGTAACCGAGCGCTGGATAGCGACAGCGCTCACGCGCTGCGCAATAAATCGTCGAGGCCGCTGACGCGCACCAGCGCGGCCATATCGGACGGCATATTGATCACGTCCAGATTTTTCTCGGCCTGCGCGGCGGTGCGCAGCCACCCCAGCACCAACGCGACGCCAGCGCTGCTGCTGTACGTCACGCGGGCGAGATCAAGCCGGCATTGCGCCGGCGCAGTGTCTTGCAGCCAGCGCTGTCCTTCGGCGTCGAGCTCGACCACCGAATCGAAATCAAGCACGCCAACGATGGCGATTGACGCTCCATCAATGACGAGCTCGGCGCGGGCATCCATCAGTTTTTCGTCTCTTTGGTTGCGCCATCAGCAACCTGCGGCTCGACCTTCCAATTTGCAATGACCTTATCGAGATCGCCGCGATTCTGATCGGCTGCCGACGCGAACTGGCTGCGGTAGGTTTGACCGAGGTTGATGCCTTCGATAACGACGTTGTTCAGCTTCCATTCGCCGTTGCGATTGCGGCGCATGCTGTATTGCACAACGTAGGGCTTATCGGCGGCGCCATAAATATTCTGTATGACGGCCACTGTGCCGGACTCGGGGTTGTCACCCTTGCGCGCGGGTAGCGTTTCTATGCGCTGACCGTTGAACTTCAACAAGCCTTTTGCGTAAGTCTCGACCAACCCATGCTTAAAGGTGGTGCTGAAGCGCTCGACGCGCGCCCGAAATTCGGCTTTCTCCTGCTCGGTCGTCAATGCCTGGTAGCGCTGCGCCGATGCATACGGGCCCATCACACCGCGCGCGAAAGCATCGAAATCGACCACTTCGTCCATGACGACTTCGACTTGTTTATTGAAGCGGGCCGGATCTTTCTCGTAAGTGCTTTTGCCTTCCTTGATGATCGCGAGTACGCGTTCGGTGGTTTGTTGCACAATCTGATAAGGGTCGTTCAGCGCTTGCGCCGCCTGCGTTAATGAAGCGAGCGCGAGCGTCGTGGCACCGATAAGTAACTGCAAAGCCTTCATTGATTAGTCCTTCTTATTACCGATACTGGTCAGCACCTTGCCGATCAAATCTTCGAGCACGAGCGACGATTGGGTATCCAAGATTTCCTGACCATCGGCGAGCACTTCAGGATCGCCGCCAACCGAAATCGAAATGTATTTTTCGCCGAGGATGCCGGCTGTTTGTATCGATGCGATGCTGTCGGCGGTCAGAAAGTTCACTTTTTTCTGAATCGACATTTCGACCTTGGCGCGGGTGTCGCGCGGATCGAGCTCGATCGCGGTGACACGGCCAACCTCGACGCCAGCAACCGATACTTTCGCGCGCTCGGCAAGCCCGGAGGCATTCGTGAAATGCGCATAAAGCTTGTAGGTATCGCGATTGGCATCGTGAATGCTCAGACCGCTCACCTGAATCGCCAGAAAGCAGAGCGCCAGAATGCCAGCCAGCATGAATGCGCCGACACTGATTTCAACGGTTGGCATACGCATAATTCAATTCACTCCAAACATGACGGCGGTAAGTAAGAAATCCATGCCGAGGATCGCCAGCGACGAATACACCACGGTGCGAGTCGTCGCCGCGCTAATGCCTTCGGAAGTAGGGACCGCGTCGTAACCCTGAAATACGGCAATCCAAGTAACGACCGCGCCGAACGCGATCGACTTGATCAACCCGTTCAACACATCGGCCCGAAATTCAACGGCGGCTTGCATGTTCGCCCAGAACGAACCGGTATCGACCTGCAACCAGTCGACACCGACTGCGACCGCACCCCAGATCGCCACCATATTGAAAATCTGCGCGAGGATCGGCATCGAGATCATGCCGGCCCATAGCCGCGGACGCACTACGCGCTTGATCGGATCGACGCCGATCATTGCCATCGACGCCAACTGCTCGGTCGCTTTCATCAGACCGATTTCGGCGGTGAGCGCCGAACCGGCACGACCGGCGAACAACAGCGCAGCCACCACCGGCCCCAGCTCGCGAATCAACGCCAGCGACACCAGCTGACCGAGCGCCTGATCGGCGCCGAAGCGCACCAGCACCGTGTAGCCCTGCAGTGCCAGCACCATGCCGATGAACAGACCGGATACCACGATAATGATCAGCGAATACACACCGACGAAGAACAATTGGCGAAGCAGCAAACCGGGACCGTTGCGCCAGTCCGGCATACTGAAAATGGCGCGGCACCAGAGGATCGTCGCGCGCCCGAGCACAGCGAGGATGTCCAGCCCGGTCGCACCCAGACGTTGCAGAAAATTCAGCACTTACATGGGCTCCAGCAGATCCTGCCGATAATCGGGCGCCGGATAATGAAACGGCACCGGGCCATCCGGCAGGCCGCGAATGAATTGACGCACGCGCGCGTCATCGGTGCTCAGCACCTGCTCCGGCGTGCCTGCGCCGATGACTTTGCCGTCGGCAATGACATAGATGTAATCAGCAATGCTCGCGGTCTCGTGCACATCGTGCGAAACGATGATGCTGGTCAACCCGAGCGCATCGTTTAATAACCGGATCAACTGCACCAGCATGCCCATCGAGATCGGGTCCTGCCCGACAAATGGTTCGTCGTACATGATCAGCTGCGGATCGAGCACGATCGCGCGTGCCAGCGCCGCGCGCCGCGCCATACCGCCGGACAATTCGCTCGGCATCAGATCGCGCGCACCGCGCAGACCGACCGCCTGCAACTTCATAAGCACAACATCGCGAATCATCGCTTCGGGCAGATGCGTGTGCACACGCAGCGGAAAGGCGACGTTTTCGTAAACGGAGAGATCGGTAAACAACGCGCCGCTTTGAAACAACATGCCCATCTTGCGGCGGACGGCGAACAACTGCGTGCGATTGAGCTTGGGAATATCGTGGCCGTCGAGGTGAATCGAACCGCCATCGGGGCGCAATTGGCCGCCGATCAGTCGCAGCAGCGTGGTTTTACCGGTGCCGCTGGGACCCATGATGGCGGTGATCTTGCCGCGCGCAATGTTGAGGTCGACACCATCGAAAATTACTCGCGAGCCGCGCTGAAATCGCAAATCGCGCACTTCGATCAAATTGTCGCCGGCAACCGCCTGCTCGTCCGCCATGCTGCTCCCTTTGTTGAGTCCTGAGTGTATCTGTCTGTTTTTGCGGGTATCCGGCGCCCTGAAAAAAGGGCGGCGCTATCATACCTTGAATCGCTGCGAGCACGACAAGCCCGCCCTGCATGCGCTGTTATTCTCGCAGCGCGCCACGTATCATGCTGCCCTTCTTAATTTCCGATGCCTATCCGTTTCCCGATGACGACCGTTTCGTTTTTGCAATCGGCACAGCGCACCATCTCGACTGAACGCGACGCCGTGGCCGCACTGCTGCCTCGCCTTGACGGCAATTTCGAAAAAGCCTGCTCGCTACTACTCGCATGCAAAGGACGAGTCGTTGTCACCGGCATGGGCAAATCCGGCCATATCGCCAACAAGATCGCCGCGACGCTGGCCAGCACCGGTACGCCGGCGATGTTTGTGCATCCCGCCGAAGCGAGTCACGGCGACATGGGCATGATTACGGCCAGCGATGCAGTCCTGGCGCTATCGAACTCCGGCAATACCGCGGAAATTGTCACGTTGCTGCCACTGCTGAAACGTCTGCGGGTCAGCGTCATCAGCATGACCGGCAACGCCGACTCGGCGCTGGCGAAAGCGGCGGATGTGAACCTCGACGTCAGCGTCGATATCGAAGCCTGCCCGCTCGGCCTGGCGCCTACGTCGAGCACAACTGCCACATTGGTAATGGGCGATGCGCTGGCGATCGCTCTGCTCGAAGCGCGCGGCTTCACCGCCGAGGATTTTGCGTTTTCGCATCCGGGCGGCGCGCTCGGTCGCAAGCTGCTGCTGAAAGTCGCCGATGTGATGCGCACGGGCGATGCTGTTCCCAAAGTCACGCCCGATATGCTGCTGTCGAAGGCGCTGCTGGAAATGAGCGCGAAAGGCTTGGCGATGACCGCCGTAATCGATGCAAACGACACGCTGATCGGCGTCTTCACCGACGGCGACCTGCGCCGCAAGCTCGATAGCGGCATCGATATACACACCACCCGTATCGGCGACGTAATGAACGCCAACAGCAAAACCGTTACCTGCGACATGCTCGCGGCGGAAGCGCTGAACATCATGGATGATTTCAAAATTGTCGCGCTGCTCGTGGTCGACGAACACCGCCACCCGATCGGCGCTTTGCATTTGCGCGACCTGACCCGTGCCGGCCTGGCCTGAGAATTTAAAACGATGCTTGAAGCAATCCAGAAAGCCCGCGATATAAAGCTGCTTGTGCTCGATGTCGACGGCGTATTGACCGATGGCCGGCTGTGGTACGGCAATACCGGCGAAGAGTTGAAAGCCTTCCATATCCAGGATGGGCTGGGCATCAAGCTGCTGCTGCGCAGCGGTGTCGACATCGCCATTATCACCGGTCGCCGCTCGGCGCTGGTGGCGCGTCGCGCAAAAGAACTCGGCATTCGCCATGTCATTCAGGGGCGCGAAGATAAGCTCGCGGCGCTGGAGACGATGCGCACCGAACTCGGGATCGAGCTCGAACAGATTGCATACGTCGGCGACGATTTACCCGACTTGTCGGCGATCCGCGCCGCCGGACTGGGCATTGCCGTGGCCAACGCGGTAGCGGTGGTGGCGGAACATGCCGCCCACAAAACCGTGCGCTGCGGTGGCGATGGTGCGGTGCGCGAGGTGTGCGAGCTGATCCTGCACGCTCAGGGCAAACTCGACGGTATCGTCGAGCAGTACCTTCAGTAACAGCACGCATCTTTATGGCTTCCCCATTCGATTTTTCCCGCCTCACGCTGTTTGCGGGGGCCTGCGCCACCATCGCGATGGCGCTGTATCTCGCGCTTTATTGGGACTCGAACCCGGCTACCTCTTTATTAACCAAACGCGATCCCGATCGCGTCGATCTATATGCCGATCAGGTTCATGTCACGAAATACGATGCGGCCGGAAAATTGGTGCAGCAGTTGTGGGCCACGTCGATGCATCGTTTTCCCGAGCGCGGCAACACGCAATTAAGCGCGCCTAAACTGCAATCGGCGGGTAAAGACGCGTTAGGCAAAGACGGCGAACTCTGGAATACTACCGCCGCCACCGGCACCCTCATCGGCGACGAAGAAGTTCAGCTAAATCAGAATGTCGTCGTCACCGATCAGGCAAAAACCATCCGTCTCGATACCGAAGCGCTGCACTACTTTCCGGATCGCCAGCAGGCGAGCACGGATGTTGCGGTGAAGCTGAGTCGATTTGATGACGTGACCACCGCCGTTGGAATGCGTGTCGACTTGAATCGGCGCCGAATCGAACTCTTGCACCAGGTGCAAAGCATTTATGTCCAACCGCAACAATAAATTCTCTTTGCTGGGCGCATCCTTTTTTGGCGGCTGGCTGCTTGCCTCGAGCGCCTACGTGCTCGCACTACCTGATGATCAGCGCCAACCGATCCACGTGACCAGCGACAGTGCCGTCCAGGAAATCAATGTGGTGACCTATCGCGGTAACGTCGTCATCGTGCAGGGCTCGATCAAAATAGAAGCCGATCAGGTGGTGATAACCCACGAAAAAGGCAAGATGCAGCGCGCGGTCGCGACCGGCAAACCCGTTCGCTTTCAACAACAGCCTGAAGCCGAAGGCAGCATGATCACCGGCAAGGCGACCACCGTGGTCTATTACGCTGCGGATCAGCGCGTCGAGTTGCTGCAGGACGCGTATGTCGATCGCGACAAATCCTCGGTGCGCGGCAGTCGCATCGAATATCTGCTGCCGAGCAAAACAGTGCGCGCGGAAGGTTCTGCCCAGAACCAGCCCGGACGGGTGGATATGGTGTTTCAGCCGCAGGACAAACCGGCCGATGCGCAGCCTACGCCGCCGCCCGCTCAAACCACGACCACGCCCGGTCAAAACCCTACACCGCAATCTGCGCCATCGCCGCAACCCTCCGGAAAGCCCTAATTCATGCGTAAGCTGCAAGCTCTGAATCTGGCCAAGTCGTATAAAGGCCGGGCTGTTGTGAAGGATGTGTCGCTGGAAGTGCACAGCGGTGAAATTGTCGGCCTGTTAGGACCGAACGGCGCCGGCAAAACAACCTGCTTCTACATGATCGTCGGCATCGTCGGCAGCGATGCCGGCCGTATTTTGCTCGACGATCGCGATATCACCGGCCTTCCGCTACACGGCCGGGCACGCGCCGGTTTGGGTTATTTGCCGCAAGAGGCATCGGTATTTCGCAAGCTCAGCGTCGCCGATAACATCAAAGCGATCCTCGAAACCCGCACCGAACTGACACTGGCGCAACGGCGTCAGCGCCTCGAAGAGTTACTCGAAGAATTTCATATCACGCACATCCGCAACAGCTTGGGTATGGCGCTGTCGGGCGGCGAACGGCGGCGCGTGGAAATCGCACGGGCGCTGGCGGTCGATCCGGCCTTTATTCTGCTCGATGAACCGTTCGCCGGTGTCGATCCAATCTCGGTTAACGACATCAAGGAAATCATCAAACATCTGCGCAGCAAAAATATCGGCGTATTAATCACCGATCACAACGTGCGCGAGACGCTCGATATCTGCGAAAAGGCCTACATCGTTGGCGAGGGTCTGATTATCGCGGCCGGTGATGCCGAGACTGTGTTGAATAACGCCAAAGTTCGCGAGGTTTACTTAGGCGAGCATTTCCGGCTTTAGCGATTGCACGCGCTGGCTAGCGCGACTAAACTCCAGATGCAGAATTCGTTCCACATTGCTGGATTTTTAGACAGAATTGCGGTAGCCGCCTATGAAACAATCGCTTCAGCTCAAGCTCGGTCAGCAGCTGACCATGACGCCTCAGCTACAACAGGCGATCAAACTGCTGCAGTTATCGACTCTCGACCTGCAACAGGAAATTCAAAGCGCGCTCGATTCCAATCCGATGCTGGAAATCGGCGACGACAGTGAAGACGAACCGCCGATACTGCCCACCGCCGAGCTGACTGTCTCGCTGAACGGCCACGACACCACCCCAACCACCACCGACTCAACCAGCCCCGAAGAATCCTCCGACTGGCAATACGACACCGACATTCCAGAAGACCTGCCCGTCGATACACGCTGGGAAGACATTTACCAGACGAGTAGCAGCAGCTCTAGCGGCAGCGGTGGCGATGATTCCGACTTCGATTTCGACGCGCGCAACACCGCCGCCGAATCATTGCAGGATCACCTGCAGTGGCAATTGAACCTGACGCGCATGTCCGACAACGATCGGATGATCGCCACCGCCATCATCGATGCGATCGACAATAACGGCCGCCTGACGATTTCGCCGGAAGAAATTCTCGAGGGCATGCCGAGCGAAAGCGATACTGAACTCGACGAAATCATGGCGGTGCTGCACCGCATCCAGCAGTTCGATCCGCCCGGCGTCGGCGGACGCGATCTGCGCGAATGTCTGCTTATCCAGTTAAATCAGTTTCCCGCCGATACGCTGTGGCTGCGCGAAGCGAAGCTGGTGGTCGACAAGCACATTCAACTCCTCGGCAGCCGCGATTACGTGCAGCTGATGCGCCGCACACGCCTGCGTGAAAACGAGCTGCGCGATGTGCTGCAATTGATCCAGACGCTGAATCCGAATCCAGGGGCGATGATCGCCGGCTCGCAGGCTGAATATGTTGTACCCGATGTGTTCGTGCGCAAAATTCGCGGCCGCTGGACCGTCGAATTAAATCCCGAAATCGCGCCCCGGCTGCGCATTAATGCCGACTATGCCGCGCTCGTGCGCCGCGCCGATTCGGGCTCCGATAAAAGCTACCTGCGCGACAACCTGCAGGAAGCCCGCTGGTTTCTGAAAAGCCTGCAAAGCCGTAATGAAACGCTGCTAAAAGTGTCGACGAAAATAGTCGAGCATCAACGCGGCTTTTTCGAATACGGCGAAGAGGCGATGAAACCGCTGGTCCTGCACGATATCGCCGAAGCCGTGGGCATGCATGAATCGACCATTTCGCGCGTGACCACCCAAAAATATATGCACACGCCGCGCGGAATTTTTGAGCTGAAATATTTCTTTTCGAGCCACGTCGCCACCGAATCCGGCGGCGAGTGCTCATCCACGGCAATCCGCGCGCTGATTCGAAAACTGATTGCCGCAGAAAATGCGCGCAAGCCTCTCAGTGATAGCCGCATCACCGAGTTACTTGGCGACCAGGGCATTGTTGTGGCGCGTCGCACAATCGCCAAATATCGCGAAGCGATGATGATTCCACCGTCAAACGAACGAAAGCGCCTGCTGTAATCAGCCAAATCGAGTGGGAATCCGTCAAGTTAAACGGGTCATAAAGTGTGTGTTTTTTGACAGCTCGCAACCTTTCGGAGCAAAGCCAGACCAAAATGGAAGACGCAGTAAAAAGTTAGCCAAGCGCGTATCGGTTTGATCTATATTGCACTCAGGGCTCTGAAAAATTTGCTGAGCACCGCAGTTTTTCCGAGCTTCGCTCTTTGAGCTTTCATTGGTAGAAGGAGTCGGATATGCAAATTACCGTTAGCGGCCACCATGTCGATGTTACTCCCGCATTACGCGATTACGTCACCACCAAATTAAACAAGCTGCAAAATCACTTCGATAACATCACCAATACATCCGTCACGTTAACCGTCGAAAAAATGGTCCAGAAAGCTGAAGCGACCGTTCACGTCGCCGGCGCGAATTTATTCGCCGCGTGCGAAAACCAGGATATGTACGCTGCGATCGATAGTCTTGCCGACAAACTCGATCGACAGTTGATCAAGCACAAAGAAAAAATCAAAGGGCGTTAATTACGCCCATTTTCGAACATGCAGCTCAGGAGCGGCGATGCAACTTATCATCATCAGCGGTCGCTCCGGTTCGGGTAAAAGCTCGGCGCTGCATTTGTTCGAAGATGAAGGCTATTACGCCATCGATAACCTCCCTGTATCGCTGCTACCGCAATTAGTCGAGCAATTACGCAACGATCAATTCGACAATCACAAAGTTGCTGTTTGCATCGATGCGCGTAATGCCACTAAAGATTTATCGCGTTTCAACGATTTATTGTTATCGCTGCCGACCGATATTCGCGCGGAAATTATTTACCTCGATGCAGACGATCACACGCTGATAAAGCGTTTTTCGGAAACACGGCGCCGACATCCGCTTAGCGATGAGCACACACCGCTGCCGGAAGCGATTGCCAATGAAAAGCGTTTACTCGAACCGATCGCAATGAGCGCCGGTTTGACGCTCGATACGCGCAACATGAATGTGCACGAACTGCGTACCACGTTGCGTGCACGCGTACTCGGTCGTACCGCGGCAGGGTTATCGTTGCTATTTGTTTCGTTCGGTTATAAACGTGGATTGCCGGTGGATTCCGATCTGGTATTCGATCTGCGCGTATTGCCGAACCCGCATTGGGATCCGCTGCTGCGTTCGATGACCGGTCGCGATAGCGCGGTCATCGCGTTCCTTGATGAAAAACCCGAAGTGAACGAAATGTTCAACGATATTCATCAGATGCTGCAAAAATGGCTGCCGAAGTTTCTTGCCGGCAATCGCAGCTATCTAACGATTTCACTTGGTTGCACCGGTGGGCAACATCGCTCAGTATATATGGCCGAACGACTGGCCAAGGCATTCGCCAGCGAATTCAAAGATGTGCAGGTGCGACATCGCGAACTTATCGACTGAGCATCGCATATCCGCTAACTCATGAAGACTTTATGATTTCTACAAAAATAACGATTATCAACAAGCTCGGTTTGCATGCGCGTGCAGCCGCCAAATTAGTTGGCACCTCCGCTCTTTATCGTTGTCAGGCACGCATCGGTACTAACGGTCGCATGGTCGATGCCAAAAGCATCATGTCGGTGATGATGCTGGCTGCAAGCCAGGGCACCGAGGTCGATCTCGAATTTAATGGCGATGATGAACAACAGGCGCACGATGCAATGATCGCGCTGATCAACAATCGTTTTGGTGAAGACGAATAATGCCCCGCTCCAAAGATTCATTCGATGAATTCGCCGACGAAAAGCCCAGCAAAAGCGAACTCAAACGCGAAATGACCGCGCTGCAGGAATTGGGCGAAGCCATCGTCAAACTTAGCGACGGCGAATTCTCGACAATTCCACTCGAAGGCGAATTACTCGCCGCCATCACAGTGGCGCGACGCTTAAAAAGCGGTGAAGGTTTGCGCAGACAGTTGCAATACATCGGCAAATTGATGCGGCTTGTCGACAGCGCCGCCATCGCGGCCGCGTATGAAGA
>CAMLJR010000082.1 GCA_946480345.1 uncultured Spongiibacteraceae bacterium | reverse complement strand
CGACCTCCGCACCCGCGCCTGCTCCCGCTGCACAAAAAGCCGAAACGCCGGAAAAGGCAAAAGCCACAACACCCGCACCGGTTGCGGCAGCGCCCCAGACCGCACGCGACGCTCAACCAGCTGCGTCCGGCGAAGATGTTTATGCCGGCCCTGCGGTGCGCAAACTCGCCCGCGAAATGGGTATCGATCTCGCCAAAGTCTCGGGCACCGGTCCTAAAGGCCGTGTGCAGAAAGACGATCTGAAAAACTTCGTTAAAAACCTGATCGAAAGACGCGGCCCCGCCGCTACATCGGGCAGTGGCATCCCCGCCGTACCGGAAATCGACTTCGCCGGATTCGGTCCGGTCGATGTGCAGCCGCTGAGCAAACTGCACAAACTGACTGCACAGAACATGCATCGCAGCTGGCTGAACGTGCCGCATGTGACGCAATTTGACGATGCCGATATCACCGACCTCGAGGACTTCCGCCCTACGCTGAAAGCCGAAAGCGAAAAGCGCGGCGTGAAAATTACGCCGCTGCCGTTCCTGCTGAAAGCCTGCGCGCTGGCATTGAAAGTGAATCCGAAATTCAACGCATCGCTGCACAGCGACGGCGAACACATGGTCTTCAAGCAATACGTGCACATCGGCATGGCGGTCGATACGCCGGCTGGCCTGGTAGTGCCCGTTATTCGCGATGTCGATCGCAAGTCGATTTGGGAAATCGCGGCCGAAACCGCAGAACTCGCGCAGAAAGCCAAAGATCGCAAACTGAAGATCGAAGAAATGCAGGGCGGCTGCTTTACGATTTCGAGTCTTGGCAGCATCGGCGGTCTTGGTTTCACGCCGATCGTCAATACGCCAGAAGTGGCGATTCTCGGCGTGTCGAAACTGACAGTGAAACCGCAATGGAATGGTAAGGAATTCGTGCCGCGCAAAATGTTACCGTTATCGCTGTCGTATGATCACCGCGCAGTTAACGGTGCCGATGCCGGGCGATTCTTTACTTACCTGAACGAACTGCTTTCGGATATTCGGCGCTTAGCGTTGTAAGTCATCAAAAACCATCAATGTACTGACACCACAATGTACTAGCACCACCGGAGGGTTTAATGAAAAAAATAATTTGGGGCGTGGTGGTTTTAATCATTTTCGCAGCCGGCCTCTACGTGGGCCGGCTCGATCAATCGCAAGTATCCGCAACATTGCTCGCCGCCACAGCCGATGATAAATCGCTGCCGATAGGAGCAAGCGCGCCGCCGTTCGATCTGCCAGGCGTCGACGATAAAAAATACACGCTTGACGATTTCAAAGACGCAAAAGTTCTCGCTGTAATTTTCACCTGTAACCACTGCCCCACTGCGCAAGCCTATGAACCGCGTATCAAAGAGCTGGCGGCAAGTTATCCACCTAACGAGGTCGCAGTGGTCGCAATTTCCACCAACGATCCACAGGCGATAACCCCCGATGAATTGGGCTACACCGACCTCAGCGATTCGTTCGCCGAAATGAAAATTCGCGCAAACGATCAACAATTCAAGTTTCCCTATTTGTATGACGGTGATACTGAAAAAGTCGGACGCGCATACGGGCCTCTTGCGACACCGCATGTTTTCGTTTTCGATGCCGAGCGCAAATTACGCTACAAGGGTCGCATCGATAATTCGGAAGACCCGCGCAATGTCAAAACGCACGACACGCGTAATGCCATTGACGCGATTCTCGCCGGCCGCCCGGTGGAAGTCGCGCAAACACGTGTATTCGGCTGCTCGATCAAATGGTCGGATAAACGCGCTGGCGCCGAAGAAAAACGCGCGAAATGGAATCAGCAACCGGTATCGGTGGAACCACTCGCCGCCGACGCAGTACGCTCGCAGATTCTTTCCGATAAAAAGAGATGGCGCCTCGTGAACGTGTGGGCCACGTGGTGCACACCTTGTCGCGATGAGTTTCCACATCTCGTCGAAATGCAGCAGATGTACAACAAACGCGGCGTCGATGTGATTACGATCAGTCTCGATAACGGCGATAGCGCCGAAGAAGTTAAGAAATTCCTCAATGAAAATCATGCGGCCATGACTAATTATCACTTCACCAGTGCAGATCAAAATGCGCTCGCGGAAGCACTTGATCCAGGCTGGCAAGGCGGCGTTCCGTACACGGCGTTAATTGCTCCAGGCGGCCAGATCGTATTTCGCCAGCATGGCCAATTCGATGCGCTGACACTGAAGAAGAAAATCGTCGAACATCTCGGCCGCACCTATTTCTAACCAGCTCTAATCGTGCATTAAGCGTGTTGCTTAACAGCAACACGCTCAACCACTACCAATACCACTAAAAGCCCCGCTGGTTTTAACGCTGAAATCAATTACCTCCGAATTGTTTAATCAGCTGATTAAGCTTTTCCGGATCGACGGCTTTTAATTTTTCCAATGCCTCTTTCGCGGTAGCTTCCGCATTCACGTTGACGGTTTGTTTTATTGCCTCAACTCGCTCGCACATGCACTTCAATTCGCGAACATTTTCCGACGCCGCAATATCGCTATCGAGCTTGGCCATCGCATCGGCCAGCTCAAGCACGACCTCTGTCAATTTGCCCAATTGTTTACCGGGACTCGCCACGTCCCGATAAACCAATTGCTCGACGTTCTGATCGCCTCGATAAAGCGCCGGCGCTTCCCACGTCGTGTAAGGGTGATAACTGAATCCTCCGATACTGCCGCTGCCCGGCAAATTTATCGTGGGCGAGAACAAACGCAGCCATGCGTCAGCCAACGTTTCTGATGCCATCTTTCACCTCCTTGGTTTCCATGCAAAAAGAAATTATTTCTCCACATCCTGCGGCGCGGACTCGAACAGATTTTTCAGATCGTCGGCCGCCTGCTTCGACGTGGCGATCAACTTTTCCTCATCCTGATAAACCGCATGTTGCTCAAGCAACGATTTCTGATCGAACTCGCGGAACACCGTGACGGTGCGTTCGACTTCGCCGTCGTTTAATCCCAGCTCGCGCAGTACACCGGCGCCGAGTTCGATACTCGATAGCAACGTGTCGCGCATCAACATTTTCACACCGATGTCCATCAGCTTGTACGCATGAAAACGATTGCGCGCTCGCGCATAAATCGGCACGTGGGGAAAATGTTTGCGCACCATCGTCGCCGTTTTGATCGATGCTTCGACATCGTCGACAGCGAGCACGAATAATTTCGCCTGATCGACTTTCGCCGCGTAGAGCAAATCGAGATGCGATGGATCGCCGTAATAAATTTCATTGCCGAACTTGCGCACGAAATCAACCTGCTGCGTACTGCTATCCACCGCGGTGAAGGGAATCTTACGCATGTTCAACATCCGCGATACGACCTGCCCTACGCGGCCAAAACCCGCAATGATTACCGGACGTGCATCAGGATCTATATCGTCGAACGGCGGCGGCGCCTCTTTAGAATCGAATCGTGGCGCCAACCATTTTGCTTCGAACCACATCAACAACGGCCACAGCAACATCGACAGGCTGACGACGAGAATCAGCATATTCGACGTGGTTTGATCAAAAATTTGATATTCGCGCGCAACACCGAACAGCACGAATGCGAACTCACCGCCTTGTGCGAGCGCGAGTGATAACTTCGCCGCCACGCCGATCGGCGACCCCGCAGCGATTCGCGCTACTAGCAATATCGCTATTTTTATCGCGATGAAGCCAACCGCCAGACCGATGATATTCAACGGCTGCTGTAACAATAAACTCACATCGACCGACATCCCGACCGCCATGAAAAACAGACCGAGCAGCAATCCTTTAAACGGTCCGATTACCGCTTCTAGTTCGTGGCGATATTCCGAATCGGCTAGCAGAACGCCGGCAAGAAAAGCGCCGAGCGATGCCGACAGTCCTGCACTGACCATTAATTCCGACATACCGATAATCAACAGCAATGCGGTAACAGTGAAGATTTCGCGTCCGCCGAAATTGATGACGAGCCGCAGCAAAGGACGCACCAGTGTTCGGCTCGCCACGATTGCAGCGCCGATGACTAGCATTGCGATCAACGCCAATTGCCAACCCGGCTTCTGCGTTTGCTCTATCTGAACAATGCCGAGCAATGGCAATAACGCCAGCAGCGGTACGACTGCCAGATCCTGGAATAACAACACCGCGAACGCCTCGCGTCCGTGACGCATCGCCAGCTGCTGTTTTTCGGCGAGGGTTTGCAATACGAATGCGGTCGATGACATCGCGAGGCCGAGCCCCGCTACCACCGCTGCCTGCCAGCTCAAACCAAACCAATAAGCAAATAGTGCCAGTGCGCTACCCGTCGCGATGAGTTGGGTGGCACCCAGGCCGAACACCATGCGACGCAATACCCATAGCCGTTGCGGTTGTAATTCCAGGCCGATTAAAAACAATAAAAAAATGATACCCAGCTCGGAAACATGCAGCACATTATCGACATCGCTCACTGCACCGAGGCCTGCCGGGCCGATAACGATACCGGCGATCAGATAGCCGAGCACCGAGCCGAGCCCGAGTCGACTGCACAACGGTACCAGTACAACTGCAGCACATAAAAAGATAATGGCCTGACTCAGCATTGATATTCTTCCGTTTTAAAACGTCGAAGCATAAGCGGCGCAGTTATTAACGCATAGTATTTTTACCAGCGGCGTTTACCTGCTGGCATGAAATTTTTAGCAGGCGCAGACTGATCCTGCTTGCACAGGCGGACGCTTACGGAGGATACGTCATGAAGCGTTTTTATTTTCTCAGCGACAATCTTGATGAGCTCGAAGCAGTCGAAGATGCTCTCGAAGCACGCGGTTTAAATCAATTGCAGATTCACGTACTGAGCCAAAGCGATGCGGATGTAGAGCGACGTCGATTACATCGTGTTTTCGATTTTTTACGCAATGACGTCGTGCATTCGGGGATATTCGGCGCATTCCTGGGTGCGATTGTATTCACCCTGATTATCGCGGTCGTCCATTTCAGCGGGCTCGCGCATACACCCGCCGGCTGGGTGCCTTACCTTTTCCTGGCGTTGGTGCTATTTGGATTCTGCGCGTGGGAAGGCGGTCTGAGGGGTATTCAGGAACCGAATCACCGCTTAGCGCGTTTTCAAACGGCATTGCGCGATGGCAAGCATTTATTGTTCGTCGATGTCGATCACAACGAAGAGAAAATATTGCAGCAAGTCATTACCTTCCATCCACAAGTGCAAATGGCTGGCAGCGAAAAATCGGGGCCGCATTGGATGGTGACATGGCGGCAGAAAACCATCGATTTCGTACGCGCTTTACCCTAATTCGGGTTACGGAAATTAGTGCAGTTTTTTTGTAGGTCGCGTTAATTCTTGTTAGCGGACTTGCCTAAATAGGCGTCGAGTACCGTGCGCACAATTTTGGGCGCATTGGTACCCGGCCCTTCCTGGCAGGCGAACGATAATCGCGACATGACGCCGCCATCTGCGAGTAAGGTCAGCGCATCGCCGAGCAGGTCGGGAGTACTTGCGCCTGCATCCTTCGCCATTTTGCGAAAACGGCGGCGCATTTCAGCTTTGGCTTTATGAATGACTTCGAGCCCAGGATGATCGGCTTCGCGTAATTCCGCCGCCGCATTGACGAACGGACATCCAAAACTGTCTTTTTTGCGGGATTTAACGAGATAGCCATCGAACAGTGCTTCTATCTGCCGACGTGGCTCGCCGGCATAGGGCGCGATGGTTTCTTCCCACCATTCCCAATGCTCCTGCTCGTGCGCACGCAAATATTCGGCAACCAACTCATCCTTCGAGCTGAAGCTGCGATAAAAACTCATCTTGTTAGTGCCGGCTTCACTGGCGATCGCATCGACGCCGACACAGCGAATACCTTGCCTGTAAAACAATTCACATGCCGTATCGAAAATACGATCGCGTACGCGTGTCTTGCCACTCTCGGGCTTTGCCGAACCCGGCCCGGTATGTTCGTGTTTGCTCATAGAAAATTCTCTTGACCAGCCTGTTACTGGTCAGTAACATAAATTTTGTTACTGACCGGTAACTAACTTAATCGTACACCGACCGATCAGCAAACAACACCCCTATGACAACTTGGTGACACTTTTTATCGATAAGCACTGTGTTTATAGGCATCGTGTTTATCGAAAGGCCGCTGCGAAACGGCTCAGTCACAAAGTGATAGCAGTGTTCGTCTTATTGTCATCGCAGATTTTATTGGCGCCGCCGCACCCTGTCGGCGGCGCGCGTAGTTTACCTGAGGGAGCACCGGCATGAACCAATTATCGACCACCAATACCCCCGCACCCGCGAACACAAACGCGACCAAATCTCATCCCTTCGGCTCCGCGCATTTACTCGCCCTGATGATTGGAGCTGCGTGTCTGGCGTTTGGCTTATCCGGCTGCGGGAAAACCAACCCTGCCGCGGCGGCGCCACCGCCGACTCCGGTACATGTCGCTACCGCTGCCGAAGGCGAAGTGGTCGATTGGGACACGTTTACCGGCCGCTTCGAAGCACCCGAAACGGTGAAGTTGCGTCCGCGCGTCAGCGGCTATATCGATGAGGTTCGCTTTGTCGAAGGTAAGGACGTAAAAAAAGGTGACGTGCTATTTGTCATCGACCCACGGCCTTATCGCGTGCAGTTCGAACGCGCGCAGGCGGAATATATTCGCACACAGGCGCGCAGTAAATTGGCTGAAACCGAATTGGCACGGTCGCGGAAATTATTGGCGGCGCATGCCGTATCGCAAGAAGAATTCGACCAGCGCGCGAGCGAGCACAGCCAGACACGCGCCGATGAGCTCGCCGGACGCGCCGCGATGGAAGCCGCCAAGCTCAATCTCGAATACACACAGGTCACGTCGCCGATCGACGGTCGCATTTCGCGGGCGGAAATCACCACCGGCAACTACGTCAACGCAGGTGAAACGATTTTGACCTCGGTCGTATCGCTCAACCCCATCTATGTGTACTTCGAAGGTGATGAACAAACTTATTTGAAGTATGCAGCGTTGGCAAAACGCGGTGAACGGCCAAGCTCGCGCGATGCCGCCAATCCGGTTTTTATCGGACTCGCGAATGAAAACGATTTTCCGCATGCCGGCAAGATGAGCTTCGTCGACAACGTATTGAATCCTGAAACCGGAACGATTCGCGCACGCGCAACGATCGACAATCCCGATCACCTGTTTACCCCTGGCATGTTGGCCCGCGTTCGATTACAGGGCAGCGGCAAATATCAGGCGACGTTGATCGACGATCAGGCCGTAGCGACGGATCAAGATCGCAAATACGTGATGGTGGTGAATGCGCAGAATGTCGTCGAGTATCGCCCGGTAACGTTGAGCGGCACCTACAACAATCAACGCATCGTGCGCGATGGTTTGAAACCTGGCGAGCGTTTTGTCGTCAGTGGTTTGCAACGCGTGCGGCCCGGCATGACCGTCGCACCGCAGGACGCAACCGCCACTGCTACCGCTAACGGCAACACTCAGCCGCGCACCAACATTCGCAAAGTGGCAGCCGCCGATACCGCTATCGACGCACACACGTCGACCACGCAAAAAACAAATTATTGATGGACCGCACACCATGAAGCTGACGCATTTTTTTATCGAACGGCCGATTTTTGCCGGGGTTATTTCATTTTTAATTTTACTCGCGGGCAGTATCGCCGCGTTCACGCTACCGATTGCCGAATATCCTGAAGTCAGCCCGCCGACGATTGTCGTCAGCACGCAGTATCCCGGCGCTAATCCGCAAGTCGTTTCGGATACGGTATCGGCTCCACTGGAACAGGAAATCACCGGCGTCGAGGACATGATTTACATGAACTCGCAGGCGCAGCAGGACGGCACGCTGCAGCTGACGGTGGTATTCAAGCTCGGTGCCGATATTGATCGTGCGCAGGTTCAGGTGCAAAACCGCGTGGCGCAGGCTCTACCGCGCTTACCGGAAGAGGTGCGCGCGCTCGGTGTCACGACACGTAAAAGCTCGCCCGATTTGACGATGGTCGTGCATTTGTTTTCGCCGGACGATCGCTACAACAGTTTGTATCTACGTAACTATGCGTTGATTCAAGTGCGCGATGCGCTGGCACGTTTACCCGGCGCTGGCGATGTACGCATTTTCGGTTCGGGCGATTATGCGATGCGCGTCTGGCTCGATCCGCAAAAAATGTCCGCGCGCAATTTGACGGCAGGCGACGTGATCGGCGCAGTGCGCGAGCAAAACGTGCAAGTTGCTGCCGGCTCGGTCGGTGCAGCACCGATGAACAATGCGGTGGAATTTCAATTTGCAGTCAATACGCAGGGCCGTCTGCGCGATGAAGAACAATTCGGCAACATCATCGTTAAGGCCAGCGACAGCGGCGAAGTCACTTATCTGCGCGATGTGGCACGCATCGAAATGGGCGCCGGCGAATACGCAATGCGCAGTATGCTCGACAACAAACAAGCCGTTGCGATTCCAATTTTTCTCCAGCCTGGCGCGAATGCACTGACGCTGGCGGACAATGTCCGCTCGACGATGGCCGATTTAAAAACACGCTTCCCGGCCGGCGTCGAATATTCAATTGTGTACGACCCGACGGTATTCGTGCGCGACTCGATTGAGTCGGTGATTCACACATTGCTCGAAGCGACGCTGCTCGTAGTGCTCGTCGTAATTGTGTTCCTGCAAAAATGGCGCGCGGCATTAATTCCAATTATCGCCGTGCCGGTATCGATTATCGGCACACTGGCAGCGCTGCAATTATTTGGCTTTTCGATCAACACACTCACATTGCTCGGTCTGGTACTCGCGGTGGGTATTGTCGTCGATGATGCGATCGTGGTTGTTGAGAATGTCGAGCGCGGCATTAGCGATGGCTTGACGCCGATGGCTGCGGCGCGGCGCTCGATGGATGAAGTATCGGGGCCGATCATCGCAATCTCGCTGGTGTTGTGCGCAGTGTTTGTGCCGCCCGCTTTAGTGCCGGGTTTCAACGGTGCGTTCTATCGGCAATTCGCATTGACGATCGCGTTCGCGTCGATTTTGTCGGCAGTGTGTTCACTGACGTTATCGCCGGCGATGTGCGCACTGTTATTAAAATCGCACGATAGCGAACCCGACGCTGTGCAACGCTGGATCGATCGATCACTAGGCTGGTTCTTCCGGCCGTTCAATCGCACGTTCGGCAATTTATCCGATCGCTATCAGCGCAGCGTACAAAAAATTGTGCGGTCGAGTGTGATCGGTTTGCTTGTGTATGGCGGCCTGGTATTGCTCGCAGGTGTTGGGTTTTCCAAGGCACCCGGAGGGTTCGTACCTTCGCAAGATAAGGGTTATCTGGTCACTGTCGTGCAATTACCACCCGCAGCATCGATTGAACGAACACAGGAAGTTGTTCGCCGCATCGGTGATATCGCGCTACAGGAGCCCGGTGTTTTGCACGCTGTGCAATTTCCTGGATTGGCGATTAATGGTTTTACGCGCAGCTCGAATAACGCGGTAATTTTTCTCACGCTGAAGCCGTTTGAAGAGCGCGGACGCAAGTTGACTGGCGATGCTATCAGCGCATCGCTGAATAAAAAAATTGGCGCGGCGATCGATGATGCTTCCGTCTTCGTACTTGCCGCACCGCCCATTCGCGGATTTGGTCCCGCCGGCGGTTTTAAATTGCAGCTCGAAGATCGCAATGCCATCGGCTCCGACGAGTTATACGGTGTTGCCCAAGCAATTCTCGCGAAAACGCGTCAGACTCCGGAACTGTTCGGTACCTACACGAACTTTGAAGTCAACGCACCGCAGTTTTATGCCGATGTCGATCGCGTTAAAGCGAAACGCATGGGCGTCGAGCTCGGCGACGTGTTTCTCACATTGCAGTCGTACCTCGGTTCCTACTACATCAACGACTTCAATAAATTCGGCCGCACCTTTCGCGTAATGGCGCAAGCCGACGAAAAATTTCGCGAAAGCCCAGAGAATGCGCTGTTGCTGAAGACGCGTAACGACCGCGGCGAAATGGTGCCGCTCGGCACGCTGATGACACTGAAGGACAGTCACGGTCCGCTGACGGTGCAGCGTTACAACGGTTTTGCATCGGCCGATATCAACGGCAAACCCGGGCCTGGTTTCAGCTCCGGTCAAGCCATTGCAGCGCTTGAAAAAGTCGTGCGCGAAACCGCACCTGCCGGCATGACGTTCAACTGGACCGAAATCACTTATCAGCAAGTCGCCGCGAGCGGTGCGCTCGGTGTCGTATTTCCGCTCTGCGTATTGCTGGTATTTCTGGTACTGGCGGCTCAGTACGAAAGCTTGTCGCTGCCATTAGCGGTCATTCTGATTGTACCGATGTGTTTGCTCAGCGCCGTCGCGGGAATTTTATTGATGAAATCCGAAATCAACATTTTCACGCAAATCGGTTTGTTCGTGCTCGTCGCACTTGCCGCCAAGAATGCGATTCTAATTGTCGAATTTGCGCGCGAATTGCACGAGCGTGGCAGCTCGATTGTGGAATCGGCACTTGAGGCATGTCGCTTGCGTTTGCGTCCGATTCTGATGACGTCATTCGCATTTATTTTCGGCGTGCTGCCGCTGGTTATCGCGAGCGGAGCCGGCGCGGAAATTCGTCAGGCCATGGGCATCGCAGTTTTCTTCGGCATGATTGGCGTGACGTTCTTCGGAATTTTCCTGACGCCGCTGTTCTATGTCGTCATCCAACAATTTGTCGCAAAACAACGCGAACGCGCGGCGTTGCGTACATCGCGACCTGGAGTGGCTCATGAATAAACTCGCATCGACTCACAATTACATTAGAACGCATGGCGTGAAAATATCCGCGCTGGCGCTGGCGATAACGCTGGCCGGCTGCGCGATTGGGCCGGATTATCAGCAGCCGCAATCCAATACGCCGAACGCATTCGGCACCGAGGATTCCGCTTACGCCAGCGAATCGCCGCTCGCGCAATTCTGGACGGTATTCAATGACGACACGTTAAACACGCTGATTCAGTACGCGTTGCAGCGCAATCACGATGTGCGCATCGCGCTCGCCAACTTTAATGAGGCGCGCGCCTTGCGTCGCGAAACGCAATTCGATCAAGTGCCAACATTCAATGCGAGCGCGGCACGACAGCGCACGCGTATCAGCGCGGATGAATCGGTCACTGGTGAAGCACGCACGGAAACGCTGAATACCGGCGGCATCGATGCGACGTGGGAGTTGGATTTGTGGGGCCGAGTGCGCCGCGAAATCGAATCGAGCCGTGCGTCGGAGCAGGCTGTCGCCGCCGATCTGCGCGCTGCGCAAATCAGTGTGGCTGCCGAAGTTGCGCGTAATTATTTCGAACTGCGCGGCGCGCAGGATCAGCTTGCTGTCGCGCAACGCAATGCCGACAACCAAACCGAAACATTAAAAATTGCCGATGCGCGGCTCGATGCCGGGCGTGGTACTGAGTTCGATACATCGCGTGCAACCGCGCAATTGAATAGCACGCTCGCTACATTGCCGGCGTTGCGTGCGAATATCGAAACCAGCGTTCATCGATTATCCGTATTAGTCGGCGAACAACCGATGGCATTGCACGCGCTATTGTCGCCCGCGAAAGAACTGCCGCCTTTGCCTCGCCTTGTGCAGATAGGCAAGCCTGAGGATCTGTTGCGGCGACGTCCTGACATCGGTGCCGCCGAGCGACGACTCGCAGCAGCGACTGCGAATATCGGTGTGGCAAAAGGCGATTGGTTTCCGCGCGTGAATTTCATCGGCGAAATTGGTTTTTCCGCAAACCGTGCGGATCGTATTGGCGATGCCGCCACCGCGACGTACGGTTTTGGTCCAAGCATTCAATGGGCAGCGCTCGATTTCGGCCGTGTGCATGCGCGTGTCGATCAAGCGCAGGCGCGCGCGCAAGGCGCAATGGCACTGTACGAGCAAACGGTGTTGCGCGCATTGGAAGAAACCGAGAACGCATTGGTGTCGTATCGCGAAACGCGCAAGCAGCTCGATTATTTGCAAGCCAGTGTTTCGGCTAGCGCACGTGCGAGCGAGCTGGCGCATTTGCGCTTCGAAAATGGCAGTTCGGATTTTCTCGATGTGCTTGAAGTGGAGCGCACCCAACTGGAGGCCGATGCAAACTATGCGCGTGCGCGCACCAGTGC
>CAMLJR010000081.1 GCA_946480345.1 uncultured Spongiibacteraceae bacterium | reverse complement strand
TCGGAGCGCGGCGGCATGTAGTCGGTGCCGGCAATGGTGACGCCACCCGAGCGAAATTTTCCCCACTCCAGCGCTTCTTCTTCGCCAGCAATTGCATGAAGCGCGCACGTAAAATCCTTCGATAATGCGAACGTTCCATTTTTTATCGATGCAAATAAATAGCGCCAGGCGTTGCCCTGATTGACAGCGATTTTCTGGTCGAGCAATTTGCGCCCACCGACCGTAATTCCATCGAGCAGCGTTTGAATTTCCGGCAGCGTGAAATGGATTCCCTCCAGTTCGACAGCGTTATGCACCAGCGAACTGATTTCGCGCTGCGCCAACATGAGGGCTTTCGCTCGGTCGGGTTTCATCATGGCCTAGCGTCCATTGGCATATCGCTTTTCAACTCGGCTCAATCCACCGCCGGCACGCTTTTCAAATCAGGACGCAGCGGCGCGGGCTCATCGTCATCTTCGTAATCGTTGGGCTGTGTCGCATCGGGCGAAGCGGGCAGCTTGAGCGCCTGCACGATCAGCGTGCCGACGTAGCAGACCACGATGTTCGCGAGGAATGCGTATACCGCGACAAATGCGGTCAGCTCATAGCCGAAGAGGTTGAGTGTAAACAGCGAGCTTTTGAACCCGTGCGAAGCGACCATCATCGTGCCGATCAACATGCCCGCCGCCCAGCCGGCGAGCAATGCGCGGTAGTCGAGCCAGCGCGTGTACAGGCCGATAATCACCGCCGGCAGCGTTTGAATAATCCATACGCCACCGAGCAATTGCAGTTGAATCGCGTATTGCTGCGGCACCCACAAGATGAACGCGAGCGCGCCGAATTTCACTACCAGCGAAACGATCTTGGCGATATTCGTTTCCTGCTTTTCGTTGACATTCGAATTGAAAAATTCGCGATGCACGTTGCGCGTGTACAGATTCGCCGCCGCGATTGACATGATTGCGGCCGGCACCAGCGCGCCGATGCCGATGGCCGCGAAGGCGACGCCGACAAACCAATCGGGAAAGCTGTGCAGGAACAGCGCTGGTACAGCGAAGCTCGGTCCGTATTTTTTGAACTGCTCGGCGTATTCCGGCAAGTTGTGGACGCCGGCAGCGAGTGCCATGAAGCCGAGCAGGGCGATGATGCCGAGCACCAACGAATAGGCAGGCAGCAGCATCATGTTGCGGCGCAATGTATTGCCGCTCGATGCGCTGAATAACGCGGTCATCGCATGCGGATACAAAAATAACGCGACTGCGGAACCGAATGCCGTGGTGGCATACGCGGTATAACCGCCGAAATCGTTGGCCCCCGGTGCCTTTAACAATAATTTTTCAGGCGGCACCGATGCGAAAATTTTCGCGTATCCACCGAGCTGCGCCGGAATAACGATAACTGCCGCAATGATCGTTGCGTAGATCAAAACATCTTTGACGATGGCGATCATCGCCGGCGCGCGCAAACCGCTTGCGTAGGTGTAAGCAGCGAGAATCGCGAACGCGACGATAAGCGGCAATTCGCCGATTAAACCATCGGTGTTGAAACCGAGCGCACCGATGACGACTTCGATACCGATCAATTGCAATGCGATGTAAGGCATCGTCGCGAGAATGCCAGTCAGCGCAATGGCGAGCGCGAGCCAGCGGCTACCGTAGCGCGCACGCACGAAATCGCCGGGCGTGATGAAGCCGTGTTTCTGCGCGACGGCCCACAGTCTGGGAAATACGATGAACGCGAACGGATACACGAGAATTGTGTACGGCACCGAAAAAAAGCCGTGCGCACCGACGCCATAAACCAGCGCGGGCACGGCGATAAATGTGTAGGCGGTGTAAAGATCGCCGCCGAGCAAAAACCAGGTGAGCCAGGTACCGAAGCGACGGCCAGCCAATCCCCATTCGTGCAGCGAATTCAAATCGGCGCGTTTCCAGCGCGAGGCGAAAAAGCCCAGTACGGTTACGAAGCCGAACAGTGCGACAAAAACAATCGTGGCGGTAACGTTGATATTCATTGCGCGTCCTTGCGTTTACCGAAGCCGTGCGTGAAATGAAATACGATCGCGAGGACCACCGAGGATAACGGCACCCACATCAATTGATACCAGTAATAGAACGGCACGCCGAGCCACATCGGCTCTATGCGGTTATAGAAAGGAACATAAATCAGTGCGATGTACGGCAGCAGCAGCAGCCAATACCAGCGTTTGTTAGCGCGGGAAGCGGGCACGTTATTATCCTTGTCGAAAAAATTGATGGCGTATTATCGAAACTCTTAGCGTTTCTGCAAATCGCCGCGTGCAGCGGCAAGTTCGCGTAAACAATCGACGCAGTAGCAACTCGCGTTATCGTCCTGCGGCATCGGTGCTGCGATCGGCTTGGCGAAACACCAGCATTCGGTCGCAGCCGGGTCGTTCGATAGCGCACAACGGTTGTTATTGCCGCAGCGCGGACATCGGTTTTTAGCTGGCAGAGATTGAGTCATCGCGCGCGTCGGTCGTTCGGTAGGCGCGCATTCTACGCCGTATGTCCGAAATTGACGCTCCCGGAGTCAGCGATTAAGGTGGCGGTTCGTTTTTTGCGGAGCGCTGCCGTCATGTCCAATCCGCAGTCCGATCTCGAATCCGGCGCCAAGTCCGATGCCGGCGACAACCTGTTTCGCGATGAGCTGAAGGGCGTACAACCGTTGCAGGTGGCGCCAAAGATTCCGCTCAATCGTTCGCCCATTTCCGATCTCGCCGTCGCCGCACGCCGCGAAGCGGCTCAACGCGAACTCGACGAAGAGCGCAATTTCCTCGCGCTCGACAACGTCGAAATGCTCGATCCGTACTATCCGCTCGAATTCAAGCGCGCTGGTGTACAGCACGGCGTGTTCCGCAAACTCAAGCAAGGTAAATACGCAATGGATGCGCGGCTCGATCTGCATCGGATGACCAGCGAGCAGGCGCGCGAACAAGTGTTCGGCTTTATTCGCGAGGCGCATGCGTACGATTTGCGCAATGTGCTGATCGTCACCGGGCGCGGCAATCACAGCAATTCGCCGGAAGCATTGTTGAAAAGTTACGTGAATAAATGGCTGCCGGAATTCGACGAGGTGCAGGCCTATTGCAGCGCGATTCCCTCGCAGGGCGGCACCGGCGCGGTCTATGTGATGCTGAAAAAAAGCGAAAAGCGCAAACAGGAAAATCGCGATCGCTTCAATCGCGGGCGTGTGCCCGAGCCGCGGGCCTGATCGCCATGCCGCGCGTCGTCTTCGCCCCCGCCATCCAGCGTCATGTGCAAACGCCGCCGCAGGTGGTGGTGGCCGGCACCATCCGTGACGCATTGAATCGCGTGTTCGAATCGCAACCGGCGCTGCGCGATTACATCGTCGACGAGCAGGGCGCGCTGCGTAAACACGTCGCGATTTTTATCGACGATGCGCAAATACCCGATCGCGACAACCTCGATCAGCGTATCGGCGAGCAGGCGGAGATTTATGTCGTGCAGGCGCTGTCCGGCGGATAAGGCGGACAGTCGCCGTGCGTTCAATAAAGGGAGATAACCGATGACGCAAAAATTATTGGTCGGCACCCGCAAGGGGCTGTTCGTTTTGCGAAAGAAAACCGGCGGTACGCCGTCGTGGCAGATCGAGAGCACGCACTTTCCGGGCGAGCCGGTATCGATGGTGCTGCATGACGCGCGCGATAACACGCTGCACGCGGCGCTGAACCTCGGTCATTTCGGCGTGAAGATGCGGCGTTCGCGCGATGACGGCAGTTCCTGGGAGGAGACGCCGGCTCCGACTTATCCAGTGCAGCCCGACGATAAGAAAGACGAGAAGCCGTGGACGCTGCAGCAGGTGTGGTCGCTCGAAACCGGCGGCCCGGATCGCCCTGGCGTGCTGTGGGCCGGCACTAATCCGGGTGGATTGTTTCGCTCGAACGATGGCGGCGATAGCTGGGAATTGATCCGCTCGCTGTGGGATCGGCCCGAGCGCAGCGAATGGTTCGGCGGCGGCTACGATTCCCCCGGCATCCATTCGATCTGCGTCGATCCGCGCAATAGCGATCATCTCAGCATTGGTATTTCGTGCGGCGGTGTCTGGCAGACGCGCGATGCCGGCGCGAGCTGGCAGGCGTTCGGCACAGGCATGATCGCCGACTACATGCCCGAAGGCCGGCAGGAAGATCCGAACATCCAGGACCCGCACCGACTGGTGCAGAACCCGGCGAACCCCGATGTGTTCTGGGTGCAGCATCACTGCGGCATCTATCGGAGCGACGACAACACCGCCCATTGGCAGCGGCTGTTTGCGCAGCCCTCGTCGTTTGGATTTGCCGTCGCGACGCACCCGCACGATCCCGCGACCGCGTGGTTCGTGCCCGCCGCGAAGGACGAGCTGCGCGTGCCGGTCGATGGCCAGTTTGTGGTCACTCGCACACGCGACGGCGGCGCCAGCTTTGAAACCCTGCGCAGCGGCCTGCCGCAGGGGCCGGCGTATGATCTGGTTTATCGCCACGGCATGGAGGTCGACGCCACCGGCGATCGGCTGGTTATGGGCTCAACCACCGGCGGTTTATGGATTTCCGAAAATAGCGGCGATCACTGGGAGACAATCTCGGCGCATCTGCCGCCCATTTATTGTGTGCGCTTCATCTAACGCATACAGTCACGCGCTTTCGATAACCAATAATGCTCACCGAGGATTTGAAGATGTTGAAACTACACGGCTCCGCGATTTCCAATTTTTATTGCATAGCCAAAGAGGCATTGCTCGAAAAAGGGGTGAGCTTCGAAGAAGTCGACGTAATGCCGAGTCAGGAGCCGGCGTTTTTGGCGAAGAGCCCGATGGGCAAAGTGCCCGCGCTCGAAACCGAACACGGTTTTTTATGCGAAACCAATGTGATTCTCGACTATCTCGAAGACGCGCATCCGACCCCGGCGCTGTTTCCGCAAGATGCCTTCGCTCGAGCCCGCGCTAAACAAATCATCAAAACCGTTGAGCTGTATATCGAAGCGCCGGCGCATGAATTACTCGGCGTGTTTTTTGGCCAGCCGGTGTCCGATCTCGAGCGTGATAAAGCGCGGGCCATGATGCAGCGCGGCATTGCTGCGTTCCGCCAGCTCGCGAAGCTCTCGCCCTGGGTGGCCGGCGAACGTTTCGGTTACGCCGATATTTTTGTGTACCGCTCGATCGGCTTGGCCGCGTCGGTGGCTGAAAAAGTCCATGACTGGAATCTCATTGCCGAAGTACCGGGTCTCGCTGAATGGCAATCGCGCATGCAGCAGCGGCCACTGACGCAGCGGCTCGATGGCGAGAGCCAAGCCGTGCTCGACGCCTTCATGAAGCAATACGCTGCCGCAAAATAAGCGGCTTCCGAAAGCCCGGTGGTGAAAGCCCAGGGTTTCCGTGCGCGCTTTCGCGCTTAGGGCAATCCGACTGGAGAAATCGCGATTGCCCGATATGCTTACAACACCGCTACCAACCCCGAATCATTCCGATGCCGTTGATGTTCACCCGACAGGTCTTGCTGCCCGCGCTCTTGCTTGCGGCTTCGTCTTTTGTCGGTGCGACGACGATTTTCAAATACCGCGATGCCGATGGGGTTGTGCACTACACCGATCAGAATCCTGGCCGAAGCCACCAAGCCGAAGTGTTGGAGCTATGGGGTAGCAGCAGCGCCGGCGGCGGGATGCCAGAGCAGCAGCGCGTCGTGTTCATCGAAAAGCGCGGCAAGCCGGAGCAGCCCGAGTTGTACCTGATCAATCGCAATCCGGCCCCGGTCGAGGTCAGCTTCAAGTTGGCGTCGCAGGAAAACGTTCGCGCGCCGGCGATCCCCGAGCAGTGGATCGTCGCCGCGAATAGCGAAACGAAAATCGCGGCGCTGACACCGGCCCGCACCGGCCAGCCGATGCGCTATGACTACAAACTGCGCTGGCAGCTGGGCGATCCGCGCGCGCATCACAACGAACGTTTTGCCTATAGTCCGCCGGTGCCTGAACAAAACGCCTTCAAGATTACGCAGGCGTTTAACGGTTCTTATAGCCATCACACCAATGGCAGCCGCCATGCGATCGATATCGATATGCCGATCGGCACCGGTATTCGCGCGGCGCGTGGCGGTGTTGTCGTCAAAGTGCTCGATGTGCATGGCGCCGGTGGCAATTCGGTGGCGTATCGCAGCCAAACGAATAGCCTGTATGTTCTGCACGACGATGGCACTTTCGGAATCTACGCGCATCTGCGCAAAGGCTCGGCGCTGGTACGCCCAGGACAAAAAATTCAAACCGGGCAGATGATCGCGCAATCCGGCAACAGCGGTTATACGAGCGGCCCGCATCTGCATTTTGCGGTGCTGCGTAACGCTGGTTTGAAATGGCAGTCCGAACCGTTCGTGCTGGCGTCGCCGTATGGAGTCGTCAAGCCGATCAAGGGCCTCGCGATTACCGGTTTGCCCACCAGCGATCGCTTGGCGAGCCGCGACAGCATTCGCTAATTCGTTGGGTCGTTAAAAGTACGTGCGAAGAAATCCAAGCGCGCGCTTCTTCAGTAAATACAGCGGTGAGCTTTTCTTGGCTTCCGGCAAGCTGCCCCAGGTTTTTTCCCAATAGTGCACGGCGTATGTATTTTTTCGAATGCAGGCCGGCGTGAACTCTTCGAACCACGTGTACGGATAAAAATACTCGGTGGGAAACACCATCACGCCGTTTTCAAGTTGTTGTGTACCGTAGCGCGACAGTCCAATTTCGCGTAACGCCATCGTGGTGACTTGCGGCGATCGATAAAACGTTCCGGTATCGACGAATAACTCCACGGTCAATTCGATGCAGCGCCGAATGAATGGGTGTCCCGCTTCGGCGCCGAGCACCGCATTGTTGACCCAATCGTCGTTTTCCTTATCGAGCTGAAAGCCGACAAAACAACGATGCCCGAGCAGCGGATCGAAATTTTTAAAGACCTCGACATCGGTATCGAAATAAATACCGCCCTCGGTACTCAATGCGTGCAAACGAACATAATTCGCCACCTTCGACCACAAGCCGCGTTCGCACGCTGCCCGGCAATAATCGTTATCGAGAGGGCTGTTGTGTTCGTTCCATTCCTTGATGGTGTAGTCGGGCAATAACCGACGCCAGCTATCGATACAACGTTTATTCAAATCGCTAAGGGGATTATTGCCGAACCAGCAGTAGTGAATAATTTTCGGAATCATTACGCCCATCCTCGATATCCGTTCAGGAGCTAACCGGGAGTCAATTCGCGCCGTTCTTGGCGCGACGATATTTATAACACTCGAGCAAACTATTATCTAAGACGAAAAAGTGTGGTGGAGTATCGATTACGATATTATCAAGAAAAAATTACAGAAAGATGTGGCGGGTCGCCGTACTTATTCATTAAGTCCTTTTTTCCACATTTCACCTTGTGGGCAAATTTTAGCGCGAGAGTTGTATGCATATCGATCACGAGTTTAGCGATTTGCTGGAGCTGCTCTACAACGGACCGCTTGAGCCCATCCCCTGGCAGGGGTTCCTCGAGCGTTGCAAAGAATTGATGAGTGCACGCGTTGCGAATTTGATCCTGCGTTCGCCGGGCAACATCGGGCTTGGATTAATGCGCGTAGTCGGCGGTGTGCCGGAGCATATCGTCACCTACAACGAACGTTCGTATGCGCTCGATCCTTTCATCAACTTGCCCGAAGGCGAGGTGGTAACGCTGCACGAATTCATGGGTACCGAAGCACTACTGGAGAGCGATTTTTATCGCATGGTGCTTGAGCCAAGCGATTTGTACGATGTACTCGGTGCCGATTTTTCGATTCCAAATGAAGTCGAGGTGCGCTTTCGTATTTGCCGCGCGAAATCGGCGCGGCGCTTCAATGAAAAAGATCGCGCATTATTCCGCGCGCTGTTACCGCATATTCGACGCGCGGTGCATATTCATGTGCGTCTCAACAAAGTGGAATCCGAGCGCGCAGTGTATGCGGGTGCGATCGATCAGATGCGCGTTGGCGCAATCATTCTCGATGAAAGTGGCCGCGTACTAAGTATGAATCAGCGCGCGCATCAACTGCTCGAAGAAAAAAACGGCGTCACGCTGCGCGATGAAAAATTGGTGCTGAGCACGCGCGAGCAAACACAGGATCTGCAGGCGCGTATCGCGCGCGTTATCGCGCATCAACGCGATGGCGATGCGGCAGTGGTCGAAGCAATGCGCGTTACGCGTAAAGATGGAGAGCTGGGCTTGGTGATACGGCCGGTGCCGGAAAATCAATGGGCCGCGGCTGAAGCAGTACCGGCGGCGGCGATTTTTCTCAGCGACCCGCAGCAACAGGCGCGCGCGCCGTTGCAGGTTATCAAACAATTATTCGGCTTCACGCCCTCGGAAGCGGCGTTAGCTATGTTGATGGCGAATGGATTGACGCTCGATGAAGCCGCCGAAGAGCTCGGCATCAGCCGCAATACCGTGCGCACGCATCTGCGCGCGGTATTTTCAAAAACCGGTGTGACGCGACAGCCGCAATTGGTGAGTCTGATTTTGAAAAGCGTGGCGTCGCTCGGCTAAAACAACGCTGAAAAACGATCGCTACGTTTTCAAAATTTCCTTAGGCGTCGGCGCCATTGCGTTGCAGAATTTCTGCATATTCGCCCGATTTCGCATGCTCGCGAATATACGACAACACTGTACGGCCTTGCGGATCGCGCGCGTTAATGTTGTGGCTATCGGCTAAAAACATCGCAACGAATTTTTCGAAATCGTCGGCGCGCATTTGCTGATACGCCTTCAGCAACATATGAAAATCCGCTTCGACTGCTTCAGCGGGTTTTACATCGAGGAACTCGCGCACGCGCGCTTCGGTCCACACTTCGTCGACGACAACTTCTTTTTCTTTGGCCATGACTGATTAACCCTGCAATTTTTTCGAGAGAATTTCGTTCACCAGCGCCGGATTTGCCTGACCCTTCGACGCCTTCATAATCTGGCCGACAAAAAAACCAATCAGCTTTTTGCGTTTGTTTTCATCGGCAGCACGATATTGCTCAACCTGTTCCGGATTCGCATCGACGATATCCGCAACTATTTTTTCGATCGCGCCGGAATCGGAAACCTGCTTCAAACCGCGCGCGGAAATAATCGAGTCGGCATCGCCTTCGCCATTCCACATCGCTTCGAAAACCTGCTTCGCGATTTTTCCGGAAATGGTGTTGTCCTTAATGCGAGCAATTAAACCGGCGAGTTGTTCGGCGCTTATCGGGCTTCGTGCAATCGCCAAATCGCTTTTGTTCAATTGCGCGCTCAATTCGCCCATTACCCAGTTGGCAGCGAGCTTCGCTTCACTAGTGGTTTTTGCAACGGTTTCGAAATAATCCGCGAGCGCGCGCTCGGCAGTCAGCACGCCGGCATCGTAATTTGATAAGCCATAGTCGGCGATAAAGCGTTGCTGTTTTGCTGCGGGCAATTCCGGTAACGACGCGCGAATTTTTTCGATCGTTTCGTTATCGACTGCGACTGGCAATAAATCCGGGCACGGAAAATAGCGGTAATCGTTCGCTTCTTCCTTGCTGCGCATCGCGCGCGCGATTTTTTTATCGCCATCGTACAGGCGCGTTTCTTGAACAACTTTACCGCCGTCTTCGATCAAATCGATTTGGCGATTCACTTCGAGCTTGATGGCTTCGTCGATAAAGCGAAACGAGTTCAGGTTTTTCGTTTCGGTGCGTGTGCCGAGTTTGTCGCTGCCTTGTTTGCGTACCGATACGTTCACATCGAAGCGCATCGAGCCCTGCGACATGTCGCCATCGGTAATGCCGAGACTGGTGACGATTGCATGCAGTTTTTTCGCGAACGCAACGGCTTCTTCGGCGCTGCGCATATCGGGCTCGGTGACGATTTCGATCAGCGGCGTACCGGCGCGATTTAAATCGATGCCAGACAATCCATGAAAGTCTTCATGTAATGATTTGCCCGCGTCTTCTTCAAGATGTGCGTGATGAATGCGCACGCGTTTAGTGCTGCCGTCGCTCAACTCGATATCGATATGACCGGGGCCGACAATCGGCTCGGCAAGCTGTGTCGTTTGATAGCCCTTCGGCAAATCCGGATAAAAATAATTTTTGCGTTCGAACGCGCTGAGCGGATTGATCGGTGCATCGATTGCGAGGCCGAACATGATGGCGTAACGAATCGCCTGTTCGTTCACCACCGGCAAGGTGCCGGGCATTGCGAGATCGATCGCGCTCGCCTGCGTATTCGGTTCGGCGCCGAATGCGGTGCTGCTGCCGGAAAATATTTTCGATTGCGTGGCCAGTTGCATATGCACTTCGAGGCCGATGACTGTTTCCCATCCCATCATGCGTTCCTCATTCAATACCGGGGGCGCTGCGACGATGCCAATCGGTCGCCTGCTGAAATTGATGCGCGACGTTAAGCAATTTGTCCTCGGCAAAATAATTGCCGATCAATTGCAGTCCGATTGGTTTATTGTCTACGAAACCGGCCGGAATGCTCAGCGCCGGCAGACCGGCGAGATTCACCGCAATCGTATAAATATCTTCGAGATACATCGCGACTGGATCGCTGATTTCGCCGACGCAAAATGTCGGATTCGGTGTGGTCGGTCCGGCGATGACATCGACATCGTTAAATGCCGCGACGAAATCGTTTTTGATCAAGCGGCGCACCTGCTGCGCCTTACGGTAATACGCGTCGTAATAACCAGCCGACAACGCGTACGTACCAACCAGAATTCGCCGTTTCACTTCGTCGCCGAAACCTTCTGCGCGCGTGCGCGTGTACAAGTCGAATAAATCTTTCGGATTGTCGCAGCGGTAACCGTAACGCACGCCGTCGAAGCGCGACAGATTCGCCGACGCTTCCGCCGGCGCAATCACGTAATAACACGGCACCGCGAGTTCGGTATTCGGCAGGCTGACTTCTTTGACGTTGGCGCCGAGCGCTTCGAGTTGCTTGATCGCCTGCTGCACTGCGCTTTCGATGGCTGGCGTTAAACCGGCACCGAAATATTCTTTCGGCAAGCCGATGCGCAGGCCATCGAGTTTTTCGTTCAGCGTGGCGGTGTAATCGGGCACCGCGCGCTCGGCACTGGTTGAATCTTTTTCGTCGAAGCCGGCCATTGCATTCAACAACAACGCGGCGTCGTGCGCGGTGCGCGTCATCGGCCCGCCTTGGTCGAGGCTGGATGCGAACGCAATCATGCCGTAGCGCGACACGCGACCATAGGTCGGCTTCAAACCGGTGAGGCCGCAGAGCGCGGCGGGTTGGCGAATCGAGCCGCCGGTGTCGGTGCCGGTCGCGGCTGCGCACAATTGCGCGGCGATGGCCGCAGCGGAGCCGCCGGACGAACCGCCCGGCACGCAATTCGGCGCCCACGGATTTTTCACGGGGCCGTAATAACTCGTTTCGTTCGACGAACCCATCGCGAATTCGTCCATATTGGTTTTGCCGAGACAGACCACGCCGGCTTGCGCGAGCTTGGTGACGACGGTGGCATCGTAAGGCGGCACGAAGTTATCGAGCATTTTCGACGCGCAGCTGGTGCGAACGCCGTTAGTGCAGAAAATATCTTTATGCGCGATCGGTACACCGGCGAGTGGCCCCGCATTGTTTTGTGCGCGCGCCTTATCGGCTGCACGCGCGGCTTCGATGGCGAGTTCCGGCGTGACGGTGATGTAGCTGTTGAAATTCGCGTCGAGACGTTCGATACGCGCGAGATAGTGCAGCGTCAGCTCTTCGCTGGAAAAGCGTTTCTGCGCCAGGCCTTCTAGCAATTCGGCGATGGTGAGATTGTGCATTGAAAATTCCGTCGTGAATAAATGTCGAGACGCGGCTAGCTCAATTTCGAACTTGCGGCGTTTATTCGATGACCTTCGGCACCAGATACAAACCCTGCTCGCTACTTGGCGCGATATTCAGAAATGCATCGCGTGCTGCGATGGCTGCATCACCGGTCGGCTCGGTGACGATATCGGCGCGCAGCCGCTGGGTGGCGTCGAGTGGATTTGCCATCGGCGCGACTCCTGTCGTGTCGATCGCCTGCAGCCGATCCGCCATCGCCAGAATATTGCCGAGCCGTTGCGACACATCGGCGATTTCGTCGGTGTCGATGCGGATACGCGCGAGCTTCGCGATTTTTTCGATATCGGCGGCGGTGATGCTCATGGGTTGCT
>CAMLJR010000080.1 GCA_946480345.1 uncultured Spongiibacteraceae bacterium | reverse complement strand
GAAAGTCGCCGACCTTTAATAGCCCTCATAGATCATCAGAAAACAGATCATCGAAAAAACAGGTCATCGAATAAAAAGGAAATTCTCATGATTGGCATTCTCGACCAAATCGAAATCGACGCGGACAAGCTGCCCGCGCTGCAGCAGCTCATCACTGAGCGTTATCTGCCCGGCGCGATTGCGCGCGGCATGAAGCTGACTCGGAGCTGGGTATCGCCCCCGCTCGCGCTGATGAACGATCCGATGACGCTTTGGGTATTGTGGGAAGTGGCGCATGTTGGCGAGTGGTGGGGCATGCGTGTGCGTGCCGCGGCCGATGCGTCTCTGCCGGTGTATTGGGCCGATGTCGATAAGCTCTGCAAAAAACGCGATCGTCATTATCTGGTCGATACGGCTCCTGCCGCAGACGCAGCGCAGTTGCCCGGGCCGGTACCGCTCGGCACCGAGCGTCTTGCGACCGCGAAAGGCGTGCGTGTAACGGCGCAATTTTTCGTGCGCAAGAACGCGAGTGAGAAAGACATCGCGCAATGGGAGCAAGCGTTGCGCGCCGCACCGCAACACATCGCCGGTCTGCAAAACGTATTTTTCGCACGCAATCTGGAAGGCTCGTTCGGTGCCGGCGATTACACTGCCGATCTGCATTTTGTTGACGAAGCGGCGCAAAAATCGGCGTCGCAACAACCGTATTGGCGCGACACGTTGCAGCCGTTGTTCGATCGCGTGGTCGAGCGTAAATGGCAAATGGCAACGCAATTGATCGGCGGCGGTATGCGCTCACCCGGCATCAAGAACGCGATCAAACGTACCGCGTATTTCCGTATGTTCCCGAACGTGGGGAAGGACATCGCAGCGAATTGGGAACGCACGACGCTGGAAATGCCGGCGTATATGGCGACGATGAAAAACTGGTCGCTGAGTCGCGCGCTGGACGATCATTGGACTTATGTATGGGAGCAGGAATTCGAGAAGGTCGATGATCTGCTCGGCGAATACATGGTGCATCCGCATCATTGGGCTTACGTCGATCCATGGTTCGATCACGAATTCAAAAAGCAGGTGATCGATGGCGTTTTGTCGCACGCATTTTGTCCTATCGAATCCAGCGTGCTCGGCTGGAGCCTCACTTAATTCCTCACTCCTAACCACTTGCGGGCCTGCCCGGATGCCCCTGGTGTCCGAGATGGAAGAGAACCGGTATGGCCCTCAAGGCGACCATTTTTAAAATTCAACTCAACGTCGCCGACATGAATCGCCAGCATTACGGCGATTACAATTTAACGATCGCGCGACACCCTTCCGAAACCGACGAGCGCATGCTGGTGCGTGTGCTCGCATTTGCCGCGCATGCCGACGAGGCGTTGCAATTCACCAAAGGCCTGAGTGCCGACGATGAGCCCGACTTGTGGCAGAAGAATCTCGTCAACGAGATCGATTGCTGGATCGATGTCGGCTTGCCCGATGAAAAACGCGTGCGCAAAGCGTGCAATCGCGCGCGCCAGGTCATCATTTATAGTTACGGCCGCACTGCATCGCATTGGTGGCAGCAAAATCAGGAAAAACTCGCGCGTTTCGATAATTTAACCGTCGTTAATTTATTGAAAGCCGAAACCGACGCACTGGCTACGCTCGCCGAGCGCACGCTGCAACTGCAATGCACATTGCAGGACGATCAGATATGGCTCAGCGACGGTACGCAAACGATTGAGCTTCACCCCGAGTATTGGCAGCGTTTTACCTAAAATCCACGCCGTTTTATTTGAAGCAGGAGTTATCCATGACGTACACCACACTCGATTATCACGTCGATAAAGGCATTTTAACGTTGACGTTGAATCGCCCTGAGCAGATGAATGCGTTCACTGTCGAGATGTGCGAGGAATTGGTCGATGCGTTCAATCGCGCCAGTAACGATGATGCGGTGCGGGCGATCGTCGTTACCGGTTCAGGCAAAGCATTCTGTGCAGGCATGGATTTGTCGCGGCCCGGCAATGTATTCGGCCTCGACGAAACACAGCGCCCGACCTTGCAGGACATGCACGATCGACTCGACGATCCCGCGATATTCAACGGCGTGCGCGATACCGGCGGGCGCGTGACGTTGTCGATTTTCAATTGCAGCAAACCGACGATTGCCGCGATCAACGGCGCTGCCGTCGGCATCGGCGCGACCATGCCGTTGGCGATGGATTTTCGTATCGCCTCGGAAAAAGCCCGTATCGGTTTTGTATTCGGCAAACTCGGGATCGTGCCGGAAGCCTGCTCGACATGGTTTTTGCCGCGTATCGTCGGCATCACGCAAGCGCTCGAATGGATGTACAGCGCTGAAATTTTCGATGCGCAGGAAGCCCTGCGCGGCGGCTTGATAAAAGCGGTTTACGCACCCGATCAATTGCTCGAAGAAGCGTACAAGCTCGCGCACAAATTCACCGACAACCGCTCGCCGGTTGCAGTCGCGCTGGTGCGTCGCATGCTGTATCGCAATTCGGCCAAAACGCATCCGATAGAAGCGCACCGGCTCGAATCGCTGGCGATGTTTTACACCAGCATCGGCGATGGCAAGGAGGGCGTGAAAGCGTTTCTCGAAAAACGCTTGCCGGAATTCGAAGGCACGGTTTCGAAAGACATGCCTTCGTTCTATCCGTGGGAATAATGAATACGCCGGATCGACCGCTTTGCTAGTCGCAAGTGTGGTTTTGCGTTAATCGGTAGTAAGGCGACACCGATTGACGTGCCTCGAGTTCTCAATTAGCTTAACGTCGTTTCATAAACGACGTTAAGCTATTCTAATAAGAGGGTTCGGTCATGGAATTCGATGTAGTCATCAAGAACGGCATGATTGTCGATGGCGCCCGCAATCCGCGTTATCGCAACGATATCGGCATCAAGGACGGCATGATCGTCCGTATTGGCAAAATCGAAAATCCGCGAGCGAAAAAGGTCATCGACGCCACGGGCCTGGTGGTGGCGCCGGGTTTTATTGATCTCCACACGCATTACGATGCGCAGGTCTTTTGGGATCCCTACCTGTCGACCTCGGGCTTTCACGGCGTCACGTCGGTGGTGATCGGCAATTGCGGCTTCGGTTTCGCGCCGATGGCGGAAGATTTACGCGAGCGGGCGATGAAATCGATGACCCGCGTCGAGGCCATTCCGATGGCGACAATGGAGGCTGCGCTGCCCTGGGATTGGGTGTCTTACCCCGAATACCTCGACAGCATCGAGCGTGCGCCGAAGTCGGTGAATGTGCTGCCGTATATGCCGGTCAATCCGATTCTGATCTGGGTGCTGGGGCTGGCCGATGCGAAAGCAGGGCGCAAACCGACGGATGCCGAGCATGCACGGATGGCCAAGCTGCTCCACGAAGCGATGGAGGCCGGCGCGTGCGGCTGGTCGGCGCAGTGTCTCGGTCAGTCGGGACGGCCGGATGTGGAAACGCAGGGCGGCGCGGCGCAGAACGATTTTGACGGCACCCCAATGCCATCCGATGTCATGTGGCCGGAAACGCGCGCCGTACTAGCGAAAGTGCTCAGCGAGCGGGGCGAAGGTTTTATCGCGCTGTCGATGGGGCTGAGCAATCCACAGGAGTGGGAGGAGCTTGCCGATATCAGCGGCGCACCGCTGTTGTGGCAGGCATTGCCGCCAAGCGGCGATGAAATGGGAACGGCGATTCGCAATCATTTGCTCGGCTGGTTAAAAATATGCCATGACAAAGGCTTGCGAATCTATGCTCAAGGGATTACTCAAGATCCGCCGCTGGTATTTACGTTCGATTATTACGATTTGTGGGGTCCGGTCTGGGGCGAATACATGGGCCCGAACCTCAGTGTCGAACAGAAGCTGACGAATCTGGCCGACCCGCAGGTGCGCGCGAAATTGCGCGAAGCGCCGCTGAAATACATGTTCATCTCCTCGATACCCGATACGCGCCTGCACAAGGTTTACAGCGATCAATACCGTCAATACGAAGGTCTGTTGATCGGCGAGGTCGCCGAGAAAACCGGCAAGCACGCAGTCGATATCGTGTGCGACATCGTGCTCGCCGACGAGTTGAAAACCATCTTCGAAACGCGTCAGTTCGATACCACGCTCGAAGGCATCAAGGCACTGATCGACAACCCGTACGTGATCCCGGGTTTATCCGATGGCGGCGCGCATCTGAAATACCTGACGGCCGGCAGCTACGGCACCGAGTACATCGCCAAATTTGTACGTGAGCATCAATTGACGACGCTGGAAGAAGCGCATTGGCGGCTCAGCGCATTGCCGGCGTTTTGCGCAGGTTTCCGCGATCGCGGCACGCTGCGCGAAGGTGCTGCGGCTGACATCATCGTGTACGACTACGAGAAGCTGACGTTCACATTCCCGGAATTTGTGCGCGATCTACCCGGTGGCGAGTACCGCGTCACCAACCGCGGCTCCGGTTATCGTTATGTGTTGGTGAATGGCGAGGTCACTATCGAGCACGATGCGCCGACCAATGTGCATTCAGGCGCGCTGCTGCGCAGCGGTCGCATTCGAACGCGTAAATCGACAAAAGCGGCTTGATTTCTATCAGAGGCAAAAAACCGCAGCAGAAATAAAAAACCCACAGCACAGGCTGTGGGTTTTTTATTGGGTGGTGGATACCTGGTTACTTCTGAGCCGCGTAAAGCGATTCGGCCCGTAACTTCAACGCGCTGGCCACGGCATCGAAAGCGCTTTTGATGCCATCGCCGAACTGCGCCACGATATGCGAACTCGATGGTCCGGTGAATGTGTCGCTGTGTTGATACGTGCAACGGGTCGCTGTAATCGCGTTGATGAAATGGTCGTGCGTTACCTTGTCGCCCGTTTCCGGTGAAGAAACCAGCTCCCACGCCAAATGATGCGGTCCTTCAATACGCGTGAAATATTCGGTCATCGTGCTGGCCGCATTCGGATCATCCATGACCACCTGCATCGTGATCGGCTTGCCGATTTCGAGTGTCGCTTCGACTTGCGGATTGAACGGATTCCATTCGCCGTATTTTTCGAAATCGACCAGTACATCCCACACAAACTGTGCTGGTGCATGGATGTCGACGATGATCGAAGTAACCGCAGCGGTTTGAGTCATAAATTTCCTCGCAGGCCGTATCTGATAGTGAGAAGCAGTGGTCGACGATAATGGTCTGCGAGGTTGTTTATTTCAAGATGGAAACGGTGCTTATTTCAGACGAGAGGCCCAAATAGATCGCGCCGTTTTCAGGTTGTTACGATTTGGAGAAATTGGCTCCCGCGAATTCCCAGTTCACCAATACGGATAAAAAGGTATCGATGAATTTCGGCCGTTGATTGCGATGGTCGATGTAATACGCATGCTCCCAAACGTCGAGCGTTAACAGCGGCGTATCGCTGGTGGTCAGCGGTGTCTGCGCATTGCTGGTGTTGACGATATCGACTGAGCCGTCCGCTTTTTTTACGAGCCATGTCCAGCCTGAGCCGAAATTACTCGCCGCGCTCGCAGCAAAAGCCGCCTTGAATTCGGCATAGCTCTTCCATTTCTTGTCGATCGCGTCCGAGAGTGCGCCTTTGGGTTCGCCGCCGCCATTGGGCTTCATGCATTGCCAGAAAAATGTGTGGTTCCACACTTGCGCGGCGTTATTAAAAATTCCGCCCGAGGATTTTTTGATGATCTCAACCAGCTCGGCGTTTTCGAATTCGGTGCCTTTAATCAGGCTGTTCAAATTTGTTACGTACGCCTGATGGTGCTTCCCATAATGATACTCAAACGTTTCCGCGCTCATGTGGGGCTCAAGCGCATCCTGCGGATAAGGTAGCGGGGGGAGTGAGTGGGTCATTGCCTTCTCCTTAAATCATTTTGTCGATCGGATCGTTTCAATCCGCACTGCTGAAAATCATGCAGTCCCTTTGTGACTTTCTCGTTATCGAGTAGTTCGTTCTGTTTTTTTAATCCGCTCGCCCTTGTCGATTAAACGCTCCGCATCGGGAGCGCGACGTGGTTTTCAAGCGTGATATAGTCGCGCGCCCATTTTGTTGTGGCCCCTTTAATTTCTGTTTAATCGTTAACCAGGCGGTGTTAACCGTGGTGAAATTTCAAGCGACTCTTTGGCCTGCATTACTGCGTCTAATGCCGACGGGCACACCGATCAGCTGGCGCGAACGCGTTCGAATCTGTGTCGGCGCAATGCTCGGGATTGCGATATCGGCAACGCTCACCGCGAAGTGGTCGATGGCCATCGGCAGTGCGTCGCCCTGGTTGATAGCGCCGCTCGGCGCATCTGCGGTACTGCTGTTCGGCGTGCCCAGTAGTCCGCTGGCGCAACCATGGTCGTTGCTGGGCGGCAATATGATTTCCGCGGTGATCGGCGTCGCTTGCGCTCGCTGGATCGGTGAACCGATGATCGCGGCAACGCTGGCGGTCACTCTCGCTATCGCGGCAATGCTGTTATTGCGCTGTATGCATCCGCCATCGGGCGCGGTTGCGCTGACGGCCGTCCTTGGCGGCCCAGCCGTACACGCGGTGGGCTTCAATTTCATCTGGATGCCGGTCGCCATCAATTCGCTGCTGTTATTGCTGGTTGCACTGGGTTATCACGCGCTGACACGTCATCGCTATCCACATCTTGCGTCGCATGCCTCGGACAACGTCGACACAGCACCCCGCCATCAATTGGGATTTACTGCCGCCGATTTGAATGCGGTATTAAAGGAGCAGAACGAGCTGTTCGATATTGATCCCGGCGATCTCGCCGCGCTATTGCGTCAAGCCGAATTGAAAGCGTATCGACGTCGCTTCGAAGAAATCACCTGCGCAGACATCATGTCGCCCGATCCGGTAACAGTAGAATTCGGGGCGTCGCTGGAAGAGGCGTGGACGCAGTTGCAGCGGTATCGCATCAAGGCGTTACCGGTGATCGATCGTTCCCGTCGGGTCATTGGCATCATCACGCTCGCGGATTTCATGAAGCACGCGCAGCTCCATACTCACGCGAAACTTGCCGAAAAGCTGCAACGCTTCGTCGCGCGGATTACGACATTGCACGCGGATAAACCCGATGTCGTCGGGCAAATTATGACGACGGCCGTATGCACCGCGCGGGCCGATCAATCGATCGTCGAATTAGTACCTTCGTTCGCCGATTCGGGCCATCACCACATTCCTATCGTCGACCACGAGCGACGGCTGGTTGGCATCCTCACCCAATCGGATTTAATGGCAGCTCTTTATAAGCAGCGTCTGCGCGAGTCCTGGCAGGCGTAAGTAGAGCTGCAACTTCGAAGTGAGTCATCTGCGCCGAAGAGTGATCCCAAGCCTCATCAACAACAAAACTAAATTTATCGAAATACATGTGATTGACTGCTGAGAAAGGATTTTCAGTTAAAAGGTTTATGTATTTTTTTCAATATTCCGAAATATTTCTAATTTTTACATTTTGCTCTTTGCCTTCGCCGTCTTCGAATGGGTACAGTGGCTAATGAATTTCGCTTGATTCGCGGGTTTCTACGTCATCCCGCTTATCTGTCCCATAGTCCCCTATTGTGGCTGAGTTCTTGCACACGAGAAGGGCCGAAAATAATCATCAAAATTGTTTGCTTCGTTGATAACAAAGGAACTCCTCACACACAGTTCATTCTGAATTTATCGACATCGGGTCAACTATGAGAGGTATCCCGTCATGCAGCCAAACGATGAAGATACAAAACAGGTTCGCGATGAGTCTGACACTACCGCGAAAATCACGAAGAGCGCTTCGGAAGCAAAAAATACTTCTGAGCCGCAAGAGGTTTTGAATCACAAACGGCATCGCAATAATGACACGACGCCGCCGCCCGAACTGGGCCAGAACTTGAACGCCTGATGCTTACAGATATTCCTGACACTCACTCATTTATCGATACTTCGATGGAAGGAGCCGAAATGCCTCATGTGCTTATTGTCGACGACGATCACGACACTGCGAATGCTTTAGCCGAATTGGTGCGAATGGAAGGATTGACCGTCGATAACGCGAGCAGTCTTCAACAGGCACGGATCAGTATGGGGCGTCGTCGTCCCGATCTGGTTTTGCTTGACCTTACGCTGCCAGACGGCGAAGGCATGGAGTTATTTGACGACATCGAATCACCACAGAATACGCAGATTGTTTTAATTACCGGCAACGCCAGTATTGAAACGTCGATTCAAGCGCTCCGGCTTGGTGCGGCGGATTATCTAATCAAACCGATTAACTTCAAGCAGATCAAAAATATTCTGAGCCGGGTGGCAAGACCGGCGGATTTGCGCAATGAGATTCATGTGCTGCGCGATGAGTTGCGACGTCTGGGACGTTTTGGCCATTTGCTTGGCCGTTCGAAAGCGATGCAAGCGGTCTACGATCAAATCAGTCGCGTCGCGCCCACACCTGCAACCGTGCTGATCACCGGCGAAAGCGGTACCGGTAAAGAGCTGGTTGCGCAAACTCTGCACGACCTGAGCAATCGTCATAAATTTCCGTTTCTTGCGGTGAATTGTGGCGCTATTTCTCCGCAGCTGATCGAAAGCGAAATGTTCGGCCACGAGAAAGGCAGCTTCACCGGGGCGACTCGCGAGCATAAAGGGCACTTCGAGCGCGCGAGCGGCGGCACGTTGTTCCTTGATGAAATCACCGAAATGCCGATCGAGCTTCAGGTGAAATTATTGCGTGTGCTGGAAACCGGACGTTTTATGCGGGTCGGATCGGATCGCGAAGTAGAAACTGATGTTCGCGTTATCGCAGCGACCAACCGCTTGCCGGATGAAGCGGTGTCGCAAGGTAAATTGCGCGAAGATTTACTGTATCGGTTGCAAGTATTTCCGCTGCAATTGCCGCCGCTGCGTAATCGTGGTGAAGATGTGCAGCAGCTCGCGGAGCAGTTTCTCGCTGATCTGAATGAGGCGAATAATCAACGCAAGATAATGACTCCGGCTACGCTCGAAAAATTGGTTCAATACAACTGGCCGGGCAATGTTCGCGAATTGAAGAATGTCGTGCATCGCGCCTTCATTATGGCTAACGATGTGATCGATCCCGCCTGTTTGCCGCAGGAATTTGGCTCGGCAGCAGAGCCGAAGGGCCCGTTTTTCAATGTGCGCGTGGGTTGCTCGATCGCAGCGGTCGAGAAGCGTCTTATTTTGGCAACACTTTCCGAATACGGTGGTAACAAGGAAAAGGTTGCAGAAATTCTCGGCATTAGTTTGAAAACACTCTATAACAGACTGCACGAGTATGAGGATGCAGATTCTGTCGAAGAGACCGTGCAGTAGTATTTTTCTTTAGCGCCTTCGTTGTCATCGAGCCATTTCTTTCGATACAGCGAAGGCGCACCATCTCCGTATAAATTGCTTCCAAATATTTTTTCCATGGCATGCTGATTGCTCTTTAAATCCGTAAGTATTTCCATTCATTGGGAATGAGGTAAAACGGATTTATCGTGTGCACGCGTCGATAAATAAGAAACCGGAATTGTCGATAGTCACAACCGTTATCAGATCGTTCCGATTGCTTCGAATTTACCTTACTCCCGCTCATTAATCTTTTTAATCGCCGTAATTATTGTGGCAGGGAGTTAAAAAATGGCTTCAGCAAATGTGGGTCGTTTCGTAAGTCGTTTAACCCGCGATACGCTGGCTTTAATAATGGCCGGTGGGCGCGGGTCGAGATTACAACAGCTGACGTTGTATCGCGCAAAACCCGCTGTGCATTTCGGCGGAAAATATCGAATTATCGATTTCACCTTATCCAACTGCATTAACAGCGGCATACGCCGCGTTGGTGTGCTCACTCAATATAAAAGTCATTCGCTATTACAACACTTGCAGGCGGGGTGGAGCTTTCTGCGGAGCCAACCCGGTGAATTTATCGAGCTACTGCCAGCCGATCAGACTGACGAAAACAGTTTGTGGTATTCCGGTACCGCAGACGCTGTCTATCAAAATATGGAATGTATTCGCGCGCATCAGCCCGAGCATGTATTAATTTTGGCTGGCGACCATATTTATAAAATGGACTACGGACCGATGCTGGCGCATCACGTTGCAAATAAAGCGCAGGTGACAATTGGCTGCATCGAAGTGCCACTGGAGGAAGCCGATCAGTTTGGTGTGATTGAAATGGATAGCACCACCCGTATCAGCGGATTTATCGAAAAATCGAAAAATCCGCCGGCGATGCCGGGTAAACCGGATCGCGCATTGGCGAGCATGGGGATTTATGTATTCGATGCGCGCTTTTTATTGCAGATACTCAATCAAGACGCCGGGGTAACCAAATCGTCGCACGATTTTGGCAAGGATGTGATTCCCGATGCGATCAAGGCGGGGCGCGTCTATGCATATCCGTTTATGGACATGTATAACAGCGAGAAGATGGGCTACTGGCGGGACGTCGGTACTGTCGATGCTTATTGGCGCGCGAATATGGAATTAACCGATGTGACGCCGGAACTAAATTTGTACGACGAGCATTGGCCAATATGGACTCGTCAGGAACAGGTGCCGCCGGCAAAATTCGTGTTCGATAATGTTCGCAGTCGGGGTACCGCTATCGATTCGTTAGTGAGCGGTGGTTGCATCGTATCGGGGGCGACGGTGCATCGCTCAGTATTGTTTGTTCAGGCTCGAGTCGAAATGGGCAGTACCGTCGAGGACAGTTTAATCCTGCCCAATGCAACCATTGGAAGACGTTGCACCATTCGTCGAGCGATTATCGATGCCGGTTGCCAAATTCCGGACGACATGAGCATTGGTTGCGACGCCGAAAGCGATGCGCGCTATTTTCATCGATCGCCGGGTGGGGTAGTGCTGGTAACGCGCGATATGCTCGATGGATATTTGCGCGCAAAAAGCGAAGAAGAATATACATCAGCGAAAAAATTGGTCGGCTAAACATAGACAAAAAAAATCCCCTCATTAGAGGGGATTCTTTTTTTTCGACAGTTGTTGCAAGTGAATTTCGAACAGTTTTTTTCAAGCGATTTTCGATTAATTGTTACATGCGATTTTCGAATTCGCGTACTTCGCGTTCGACTTCATCGCGTGCACGACCCGTCCGCTCCTGAATTTTCCCTACCAGGTAATCGCGATTCCCTTCGGCCACATCGAGATCGTCATCGGTAAGTTGTCCCCATTGACGTTTCGCATGGCCCTTCAGTTGTTTCCACTTACCTTTAATGATGTCATCGTTCATGGTATTTCTCCTTGGTGAGTTGGCGGCCTTTACGAAATTGGCCTTGGTAAGGTTGAGATGAGTAATTTGGCCTAAGCGGCCGGGTTGGACTCGTCTTGACGCTCCTTCAACTGGTCGGAGGCTTGCGCGGCAAGTTTTATAAATCGGTTACGAATCCTGTCTAACTCCTCCGGTTCCATTTCTTCGAGATTAATTAGCGAATTATCGGCGCCCGAAATAGCGCGAATCAGTTCATCGATCTTGATTTGTAGCGCTTCAGAATCGCGGTTCTGTGTGCTTTGAATCAAAAAGACCATTAGGAAAGTGATAATGGTGGTGCTGGTGTTAATAATCAGCTGCCATGTATCGCTATATCCAAATAATGGCCCCGAAACGATCCAGATTAAGATGATCAACACCGCGAAGCCAAAAGCAATCGGTGTTCCCGTCAAGCGCGAAGCGAACTGTGAAAATCGTGAAAACCACGATCCCGATTTTTTACGCGACGCCATGCTGAGACTCCTTACAGCGGCGGTAACCTTTTATTCCAATCGGGTTGGCGGTGTGGATTTACTGCGTGTTAGCAGCGCCAGAACCGCCCCAATACCTATTGCTACGCCGATAGCACGTAATGGATGACGCTGCACATAACTTCGCGTCATCATATTTGCTTTGGTGTAGTTGGCGCGCGCTACATCCAACGACGAGTTTAATGTCGCGCGCGTATTGGTCGCCGTTTGCCGAAGCTTTTCTTCAGAGCTACTCAAACGCTGTACTGCTTTATCCACTAAGTTGTGCGCCACACTTGCGACGGCATCGCTGCGAGCGTGACCGTTGGAATTTTCTCTGGATTGCGTTGGTGATGTATTCATCTTGTGCTCCTTTTCGATCTGCTTGCTTGTTCGATCAATGAGTCTCGTTCATCAACGAATTAATTAAATCAATGTTTCGCTGAAGTAGACGATGCATAAATACGAATCAAGGTTGATGCCAAGATGAGCCGTTCGTATTACGGCTTAACATTCGCACCGAGTTTGCATCGGAAAATGCGCGGTGGGGCTGCATAGGCGCAGTAATGCTGAATAAACAGTCGTCTCTATACTCGACAACGGAACACAGTCTGGGGATTTCTTTACTCAATAAACACGCATTTTGTGCATGAGA
>CAMLJR010000079.1 GCA_946480345.1 uncultured Spongiibacteraceae bacterium | reverse complement strand
CGGTCAGCGACGATGTCACGCCGGGGCGGTCGGCACCGGCAATATTGATCAGAATAATTTCGCGCACAGCGCTCTCCACGGTTGAACTTATTCAGCGGTTTGATTAGCCACAGTCGGGCGCGGCTATTGTAGCGGCGGCGTCGCACAAGACCAAACGTGAAGCGCTGCGTATACTAAGCCGCGCCGCCATCGCGGCCTCGTCAAAACAATCAGAATGGATTATCGATTCACCATGCGCTCGATCTGGTATCGCCTCCCGCTCGCTTTGAAAATCGCTGTGCCTATGGCGTTGCTCAGCCTGCTCAGCGCGCTGGCCATCGTCGGCGTCACGCAATACGCACAGCAACAAATTCTGCATGAACGTACCGATCAACTCGGGCAGGCATTGGCGTCCCGATTGGCAGTCGGTGCCGCCCGCCCGCTGGTGCAGAACGATGCGGTGAGCCTGCAAGCGGCGCTCGCCGGATTTGCCGAAGAAGATGTCGTGCAGCGTGCCGTCGTGTTTAACACGAAGGAGCAACTGGTGGCTGCATCCGGCGAAGAAAAGCCGGAGAGCTGGGATTATTCGGCCACCATTCATTGGCAGGACAGCGTGGTCGGGCGCGCGGTAGTGAGTTTGCGCCCCGCCGATGATGGCGCGCGTTATCCGCATCTCGGCGATTTATTGATTCTCGCACTGAGCCTCGCTGCCGTCGGTGCCTTGATCGGCGTAATGCTCGGCAACCGCGCCGAGGCATTGCTCGAAAATCTAACGCGAAAACTCAGCGGCGAGCAGATCGATCTGGATTATCGCGGTACTGATGCACTGGCGCGTGTACTCGATACGCCTCCGCCGCCGCTGCTGCAGCCCGAGCCGGTTAAATTCGCCAACGGCATTCTGATGTTGCAGCTCGTCGTGCCCGAGCCAACACCGGAAAAATGCGCACGGGCGCTGGCGCTCGCCGAATCGCTCGGCTCTGTATACGGCGCACAGACACAAATTACGCGCGATGGCGGCATCACTTTGCGCATCAATGCCGATGACGAATTTGAAGGACCATTCCGCGCGATATGCTGCGCCGAATTGCTGCTTCGACTCGGCGAAGATGCAGGTTATCGCATTGCAATTGCAGCGCTCGCGGCAATCGATGTCGGCAATCAATGGCAGGAACAACACATTATCGAGCGCTTACAACGCGCCGCAGAATTTTCCAGCATCGATTGTCGCTTATTAGTCGACGGACAATTGCAGCGCCATCCGACCCTAGGAGAGCGTTGTGTATTGATCGAAGCGAACGACAATTTCTGGCAGGTCAGCGCGCTGGTTTCGCCGTATGACACGCTGTTGGAACGTCAGCTCAGTACGTTGCGCGCACTCGACAGCGAAAAGCCCTCTCACTAAACTCGATCGCAGCGCTCCTCTTGAAAGAATCTCTGAAAAACGTAGCGAGCGAAGGCAGGTGGAGCGCCGCCGGAGCGCAGAAAGCGCAGTTTATATGCGAATAAATGAGCATTTCGAGCACCGCCGGTGCTCCAGATGCCGAGCGCAGTAGTTTTTCAGAGATTCTAAACGTCGCTCGGACGGTTCCGGGCGCTTACGTGAGATCACACCATGTCCAACAATTCCGGCAAGCGCCGCTTTGCGCGCATCGATCGTCTACCTCCCTACGTTTTTAATATCACCGCCGAACTGAAACTCGCCGCGCGTCGTCGCGGTGAAGACATCATCGATATGAGCATGGGCAACCCCGATGGCGCGACGCCGCCGCATATCGTGGCGAAACTCATCGAAGCGGCGCAGCGCCCCGATACGCACGGCTATTCGGCATCGAAAGGTATTCCCCGCTTGCGGCGCGCCATTTCGCATTGGTATCGCGATCGCTACGACGTCGAGATCGATCCCGATTCTGAAGCGATCGTCACGATCGGCTCGAAGGAAGGTCTTGCGCATTTAATGTTGGCGACGCTCGATCGCGGCGACACGGTGCTGGTGCCGGATCCGAGTTATCCGATCCATATTTACGGCGCGGTGATTGCCGGTGCCGATATCCGCTCGGTGCCGATGTCGCCCGATGTCGATTTTTTTGCGGAACTGGAGCGCACGATTCGCGGCAGTTATCCGAAACCGAAAATGATCGTGCTCGGCTTTCCGTCGAATCCGACCGCGCAATGCGTCGAGCTCGAATTTTTCGAACGCGTTATCGCGCTCGCGCGCAAGCACGATATTTTTGTCGTGCACGATCTCGCGTACGCCGACATCGTATTCGACGGTTGGAAAGCGCCGTCGATCATGCAGGTGCCGGGTGCAAAAGATATCGCGGTCGAATTTTTCACGTTATCGAAAAGCTACAACATGGCGGGCTGGCGCATCGGCTTCATGGTCGGCAATCGCGATCTGGTCAACGCGCTCGCACGCATCAAGAGCTATCACGATTACGGCACGTTCACACCGTTGCAAGTCGCTGCGATCGCCGCGCTCGAAGGCGATCAACAATGCGTAAAAGACATCGCCGCGACTTATCAAAAACGCCGCGATGTATTGGCGAAAGGTTTGAAAGAGTCTGGCTGGCCGATCGATGTACCGAAAGCATCGATGTATATCTGGGCGCGCATTCCCGAACCGTATCGCGCGCTGGGTTCGCTCGAATTCGCCACGCAATTGCTCGCGAAAGCGAAAGTGTCGGTATCGCCGGGTATCGGCTTCGGCGATTACGGCGATGAATATGTGCGTTTTGCGTTGATCGAAAACGAAAATCGCATTCGGCAGGCAATTCGTGGCATTAAAGCGATGTTTCGTGCGGATGGATTAATTAAAAGCGCGGCCACCTAGCCGCGCGTTTTTATTTTTCTATTTATTCGACAACCGAAACCCCATCCACCTTCTGAAATCCCCGCGGCAGCTTATTGCCGCGCCGCCCACGCTCGCCGCGATAATGTTCGAGCTCGGTGAAATTCAGATTCAGATAACGCTTGCCGGAAAATACGCGCACGACGTCTTTCGCAGTAATCACCGCAATCCCCGCCATGAACTCTTCGCGGCTCGCGATTTTTGCACTGGTGATGCCGATAATTTTATTGCCCTTGCCGCGCGCGAGCTGCGGTAATTCGTCGAGCGGGAACATCAGCAAGCGGCCGTCGTTACTGGCAGCGACAACAAATTGCTCACCATCGCCATCGATTAATGCCGGCGCTGACACATGAGAACCATTGGGCAATGTCAGCACGGTTTTGCCGTTGCGATTTTTCGCTTCGAGTTCGCCGAGCGTCGTGACGAAACCATAGCCGGCGTCGGACGCAAGCACGATACGCTGCGCATCGCTGCCCATCAGCAAGCCTTCGAAAGTTGCGCCGGATGGCGGGTTGATACGTCCCGTCAACGGCTCGCCCTGACCGCGCGCCGACGGCAACGTGTGTGCCGCAACCGTGTACGCGCGACCGGTGCTATCGAGAATCAACACCGGCTGATTACTGCGCCCTTTCGCGGCGAATTTAAACCCATCGCCGGATTTATAACTCAACGCAAGCGGATCGATATCGTGACCTTTGGCGGCGCGAATCCAACCCGATTCCGATAGCACCACGGTAACCGGTTCCGCGCTGATCAACTCGTCTTCGCTGAACGCTTTTGCTTCACCGCGCTGCACGATCGGCGAGCGACGATCGTCGCCGTATTCTTTGGCGATGTTTTCAAGCTCGTTGCGAATCAGTTTTTTCAATTTCTGCGCGGAACCGAGCGTGTCCTGCAATCCATCGCGTTCTTTCGCGAGCTCGTCCTGCTCGCCGCGAATTTTCATTTCTTCGAGTTTGGCGAGATGGCGCAATTTCAATTCGAGAATCGCTTCCGCCTGAATCTCGCTTAATTGGAAACGCTCAATCAATCGTTGCTTCGGTTCATCTTCGAAACGAATGATGTGAATCACTTCGTCGATATTCAGGAACGCAATTAAATAGCCATCGAGAATGTGCAGGCGCTGCAGCACTTTATCGAGACGGAACTGCAAACGCTTGCGGGTGGTTTCGGTACGAAATTGCAGCCATTCATTCAGAATCTGCGGCAACGATTTCACCTGCGGCCGGCCGTTGATACCGATCACGTTCAAGTTGACGCGATAGGTGCGCTCCAGATCGGTAGTCGCAAACAAATGCTGCATCACGCCTTCGGCATCGACGCGACTCGAACGCGGCACCAGCACCAAACGCGTCGGATTTTCGTGATCGGATTCGTCGCGCAAATCCTGAATCATCGGCAATTTTTTCTGCTGCATTTGCTGCGCGATTTGTTCGAGCACTTTCGAACCGGATACCTGATGCGGCAATGCGGTGACGATGATGTCGCCATCCTCTTCGCGCCAGATCGCACGCATGCGCAATGAACCGCGCCCGGTTTCGTACATCGCAAGAATTTCGGTGCGCGGCGTAATCAGTTCGGCTTCGGTTGGAAAATCCGGCCCCTGAATAAATTCGCACAAGGCACGCACGCCGGCATACGGATCATCGAGCAGATAAATGCACGCATTAATGACTTCGCGCAAATTGTGCGGCGGAATATCGGTCGCCATGCCCACTGCGATACCGGTGGTGCCGTTCAACAATACGTGCGGCACACGCGCCGGCAGCATCACCGGCTCATCCATCGTGCCGTCGAAGTTCGGCGACCAATCGACGGTGCCCTGATCGAGCTCGGATAACAATAAATCGGAAAATGCGGTCAGCTTCGATTCGGTATAACGCATCGCCGCGAACGATTTCGGATCGTCGGGCGAGCCCCAGTTGCCCTGACCGTCGATCAACGGATAGCGATAACTGAATGGCTGCGCCATCAGCACCATCGCTTCGTACGCAGCCGAATCGCCGTGCGGATGGAATTTACCGATCACGTCGCCGACTGTGCGCGCGGATTTTTTATATTTGGCGCTCGCTTTTAAACCGAGTTCGCTCATCGCATAAATAATGCGGCGCTGTACCGGCTTCAAACCATCGGTAATGCTCGGTAGCGCGCGATCGAGAATGACGTACATGGAGTAATCCAGGTACGCCTTTTCGGTAAATTGACGCAGTGGAAGTTGTTCGATGCCGTCCGCGGTAATTTCAGTCATATCACTCGTCGATGCGATGGATGAAGATGAAGATAAAGTGAATTGCGCGCGCATTATCCCTTGCGAAGGCAGGGCTGCCAACCCGCGCACAATCGCTGCTGTGCGTACAAGTCGCCGATTTTTAAGGGTAATTACGTAGTTTCAGGTTGCCGATGGCTGCTTATACTGATCCTGCATCGGGTCATCAACTCACGCGGAAGCCAAACATGTCCAGCGCCAGTAACGTCATCAGCCTTGCCGAATATCGCGATCAGGATATTCGTGAAATTATCGATGACATCAGTGCGCGCGCATTCTTGTTCTTGCGCGATGAAGCCGAAGCGGAAGAAGTACCGATGTATTCGGTGATCGCAGAACATATGCTCGGTTTAGCACTCGTCGTGCAGGCCGTGCAAGGCGCCGATGCCGCGAAAGGTCTTCTTGCCGCTGTGCTCGATAAACTCGATTAGCTCTTTGCTCTCGAATAACTTTTCGATTGCCCACAATTTTTGAGCCGCTCATATGCAGTAACTTGAGCGGCTTTTTTATTTCAACTCGCTGCGTTCAGCCCCACACTTCTCGCAGCGATAAATCGTCACTAATTTTCCCTGTTTCACATCGAACTGCTTGCGCTGCCATATCACCCAACGGTGGTGGCCATTAGCGCATAACGCGCTGCGTTTGGGCGCGGGCTTACGCTTGAATTCGAGAATATCGGCCATTACTCAACCCCTGCATCAGGCTCGCTGCGACGCTACCAAAATTCGCGCGCTGCCACTACCATAGCGCGCCATTGTCAATCAGCCCGGGAATCACCATGCATATCGAAAACGGATCTGTCGTCTCTTTTCATTACACGCTCAGCGACAGCGACGGCAACACCATTGAAACGAATCGCGATGGCGATGCTGCGGTTTACCTGCACGGCGCGAATAATGTCGTTCCGAAACTCGAAGCAGCCTTCGCCGGCAAAGCGAAAGGCGATCATTTCGAGCTGACGCTGGAACCTGCCGATGCCTACGGCGAAATCAAGCCGAATGCTATCGAACGGGTGCCTGCGAAATACCTGAAACACGCCGGCAAATTACGCCCCGGCCAAGCGGTGCAGTTGAACACCCAGAACGGCATGATGCTGGTGACGGTGGTCAAAGTCGGTAAATTTTCGGTCGATGTCGACAGCAATCATCCGCTTGCCGGCAAAACGTTGAATTACTCGATCGATATCGCCGACGTGCGCGCTGCGACCGATGAAGAAAAAGAACACGGCCATGCACATGGCGTCGGTGGCCATCAGCACTAATCGCAAGTTCACCGCATTTTCAAAATGGCTTTCCACTGCGCAGCCGTCACCGGCATCACCGATAGACGGCTGCCTTTCTGTACTAATGCCAATTCGCTCAGCGCTGAATTTTCTTTCAGCGCAGCGAGCGGAATAATCTGTTCGAACGTTTCTTCATGCTGCACATCGACCGCAATCCAGCGCGGTTTTTCGGGCATGCTGGCCGCGTCGAAATAAATACTTTTGGCGTCGAATTGCGAAGGATCGGGATATGCGCTGCGCGTCACCCGCGCGATGCCGGCAATGCCGATCTGAGCACAACTCGAATGATAGATAAACACGCGATCATCGAGTTGCACCTGATCTCTGAGCATATTGCGCGCCTGATAATTACGCACACCTTCCCAACAAGCGCCTTTATTGCCTAGCGCCGCGAGCATATCGATCGACAATTCGCTCGGCTCGGTTTTAAGCAACCAATAGTGCATGATTCGCTCTCAATAATTAATTACCGCACAGCTCGATTAATTTTTTCGTCGCCGCCGTGTAATCGTGCGCCTGCGTAATTGCGCTGACTAACGCCACGCTGCCGACCCCGGTCGCCGCGATGGTCCCTGCGCGTTCGATATTGATTCCACCGATAGCAGTCAGCCTGTACGCGGGTTTCAGCAAATGCACCCATTCGCGCAACTGATCGACCCCTTGCTCGGAAAATTTCATCTGCTTGGTGGTCGTCGGAAAAATCGGCCCTAACGCTAAATAACTTGGGCGAATGCCATGCGCGCGCGCCAATTCGTAATAACTGTGATTGCTGACGCCTAGACGCAAACCTGCATTGGCTATCGCACTTAGATCGGCTTTATCGAGATCCTCCTGGCCGAGATGCACACCATACGCGCGATACTTCAGCGCGAGCTGCCAGTAATCGTTGATAAATAATCGTGCGCCATAGCGCCGACTGAGGATGACCGCTTCCGCGATCTGACGCTCCAGTTCGGCGTCGTCGGTATTTTTATTTTTAATACGCAACTGAATAGTTTTAATTCCCAGCGGCAGCAATCGCGCAATCCATTCGACCGAATCGACCACCGGGTACAAACCCAGCTCGCCGTCGCAATCGGGAAAATGCAATTGCGTGTTCGATGTAAATCCGCGCGATAGTACCGGTAAATCTTCGATCCGATTCGGCCAGCCGCTATGCGCAACCGCACCGGGACCGCCGCCGATTTGTACCGCATCGCGCAAGCCGCGCGTCACATACATTTTTGCGAGGACGAGCGCATCGGCCAGCAAAAAGCCGCGCGCAATAGCAGCGGCGATGGCGGCGGATAATGTGCAGCCGGTGCCGTGCGTGTGCACGGTCGCAATGTTTTCTCCGGACAGCCAACAACCCTCCTGGCCATCGGTCCAGTAATCGAAACGGCGATTATTTACCATTTCGAAATGACCGCCGGTGATCAGCACCGACCGCGCACCCATCGCAACCAAATCTTTTGCGCCCTGCTCGACTTCACGCAAATCACACAGCGAACGGCCGAGCAACGCCTCCGCCTCGGCACGATTCGGCGTTAGCAAATCGACTCGCGGCAATAGTTTTTCGAGCAGAATTTTTTTCGCGTCGCCTTCGAGTAGCGACGCGCCGCTGCTTGCGTGCAACACAGGATCGCACACGACGAAACCGGAGTACCCTTCCAGATATTTCGCGACGCTGGCGACCACATCCGACGTCGCAAGCATGCCGAGTTTAATCGCACGCGGCAGCATATCGCTGTCGAGCGCATTGATCTGCGCGGCAAAATTTTTACGCGGCGTCGGTTCGATATGACCCACCGCGAATGAATTCTGCGCAGTCAATGCTGTGATAACACTGCAACCGTGTACACCGAAATCGCGAAACGTCGCGAGATCGGCCTGAATACCCGCACCCCCGCCAGAATCGGAGCCCGCGATAGTCCAGGCGATCAGTTTGTGTTGGGTCATCGAATTATTTTCGAAATCAATTTATTTTTCGGAATGCCAAAACGGCGTGCCCATAACGGGCGTGCTCGGCTGCGCAGTTTGGCGTTCAGGCATCGCACCGGCTCGATAGCTGTTACGGCCGGCTTCAATCGCGCCGCGAAATGCGGTCGCCATTAATATCGGATCGGCAGCCTGCGCAACGGCGGTGTTTAACAGCACGCCATCGAAACCTAATTCCAAGGCTTGCATCGCGTGTGACGGTTTACCGATACCGGCATCGACGATCAACGGTACATGCGGAATTCGCTCGCGAATCGTTTGCAGCGCATAGGGATTCATCAAACCGCGACCAGTACCGATGGGCGCGCCCCACGGCATTAACACTTCGCAACCGACATCGTGCAACCGCTGGCAAAAAACCAGATCGTCGGTGCAATAAGGAAACACCGAAAACCCCAATTTAATTAATTGTTCAGCCGCGTCGAGCGTAGCGAATGGATCGGGCTGCAAATTGTAATCGTCGCCGATCACTTCGAGTTTGATCCAATTCGTTTGAAAAATTTCGCGTGACATTTGCGCGAGCGTGACCGCTTCTTTCGCATTGCGGCAACCGGCAGTGTTGGGCAGCAACGTGCGATCGAGCTTGCGAATGTAATCCCAAATCGTGTTGCCGCCACCCTGCTCCGGCGATTGCCGACGCAGCGACACGGTAACGATTTGCGCACCGCTCGCGATAATTGCATCGCGCATAATTTGCGGCGACGGATACAGCGCCGTGCCGATTAAAAATCGGCTCTCAAACGGTTTACCGTACAGCGTCCAATTATCTGATGCCGTCATCTAACCACCTGCTTTTATCCACTACGCTTTTTATCCAACATGCTCTTTATCCATCGCGCTCTCTATCCGTCGCACTTTTCATCCACCCTGTACTGGCGCGACGATGTCGAGCGTATCGTTGGCACTCAATGTCACGTTTGCATAACTACCGCGCGCAACAAATTCGCCATTGATCGCGACCGCGATTTTTTCGCAGATATAACCCCACTGCTGCAATGCATCGTTCAATACGGCTTGTGTATCGATGCTGCGCTTCTCGCCATTGACTAAAACTTCGATCACGCGACCACCTGAAAATTTTCCGGATAATTCACGATCGAATGTGCGACTTTACTATCGATCGCTGCGACGGCTAAGTTCGCAACCAAAGGACCCAGCAGATAACCGTGGCGATACAAACCGTTCACGCTTAACAAACCAGCACTCACATCCACGCGCGGCAAATTATTCATGAACGCCGGGCGACAATTTGCATACGCATGCAATACCGTCGCTTCGGCAAAACCGCTGTGCACGCTGTAAAGTGCCGATTGCAATTCAAGGCTCGAACGCACGGTAATCGGCGCCAGCGATTCGCTTTCGATTTCGGTCGCGCCGATCACATACACAGAGTTGCGCTTTGGCGCGATATACAACTGGTAACGCGGATGCATCAACCGTACGGGACGCGATAAATTAACTTCGGGGGCATGCACCCACAACACTTCGCCGCGCACACCACGCAAATCATTCAATTGTGTTTTTGCGCCGAAGCCGCGGGCATCGATTGCCAGATCGACATCGATCATTTCGCCATCCACTTTAATACGATTGGCGAAAACGCTTTCGACGCTCACGCCTTCGTACCACTGTGCGCCGAATTTGCGAATCGCGATTTCCAGCGCATTGAGCAATTCGCGGTTATCGAGCGTGCCTTCTTCGCTCAAATACGTGGCGCTATCAAAACGCTGCGCCAATTCCGGCTCCAACTCAGCCAGTTGTTGGCGATTCAATAAATGCACCGAATCGCGACGATCTGGAACGGCGCGTAGCAAACGTTGATTGAAATGATCGAGATTGCTGCGATCCTGCGCATGCGCGACCACCACACTGCCGCGTCGCTGGAAAAACACATCGATACCGCTATCAATTTTTAATTCGGCCAACCATTGCGGCCACAATGACAGCGCCTCGCAACCCCAATCGAAAATCTCGCGCTCGCACGCAACCACTTCACTGTACGGCGCGAGCATCGCGGCTGCTACGCGCGCGGCCGATAATTCACCGGCCGCGTTATCGCGATCGAACAAGGCGACCGAATGCCCCGCGCGCAGTAGACGCCACGCGAGCAAACGGCCCATCAGTCCTGCACCGGCGATTGCGATGTTCATGTCGAACGATTAAACCTTGTGATAAATCGCCGAGCCCTGCGCCTTGAACTCTTCGGATTTATGTTTCATTTCTGCCTCGACATCGATCATCCGAATCTCTTCAGCGCCATCGACGTTTTCACCTAACGACGCTGCATAGTCGCGCACGTCCTGCGTGATTTTCATCGAGCAGAACTTCGGCCCGCACATCGAGCAGAAATGCGCAATTTTTGCGGACTCTTTCGGCAATGTTTCGTCGTGATACGAACGCGCCGTATCGGGATCGAGACCGAGGTTGAATTGATCCTCCCAGCGAAATTCGAAACGCGCTTTCGATAATGCGTTATCGCGAATTTGCGCACCGGGATGACCCTTGGCCAGATCTGCCGCATGCGCAGCGATTTTGTACGCGATGATGCCGTCTTTCACATCGTCTTTATTCGGCAGGCCCAGATGTTCTTTCGGCGTGACATAACAAAGCATCGCGGTGCCGTACCAGCCGATCATCGCGGCGCCGATCGCCGAGGTGATGTGATCGTAGCCGGGCGCGATATCGGTCGTGAGCGGACCAAGCGTATAGAACGGCGCTTCGTCGCAATGCTTCAGCTGCTCGTCCATATTCGCCTTGATCATGTGCATCGGCACGTGGCCGGGGCCTTCGATCATCACTTGAATGTCGTGTTTCCATGCAATTTTCGTCAACTCACCAAGCGTGCGCAGTTCGCCGAATTGCGCTTCGTCGTTCGCATCGGCGATTGAGCCCGGACGCAAACCATCGCCTAACGAAAACGACACGTCGTACGCTTTCATGATTTCGCAGATGTCTTCGAAATGCGTGTAAAGGAAATTTTCCTTGTGATGCGACAGGCACCACTTCGCCATGATCGAACCGCCGCGAGACACGATGCCTGTCATGCGTTTCGCCGTGAGCGGCACGTAGCGCAACAAGACGCCGGCGTGAATGGTGAAGTAATCGACGCCCTGCTCGGCTTGCTCAATCAGCGTGTCGCGGAAAATTTCCCACGTCAGGTTTTCGGCGATGCCGTCGACTTTTTCGAGCGCCTGATAAATCGGCACGGTGCCAACCGGCACCGGCGAATTGCGAATGATCCACTCGCGGGTTTCGTGAATATTTTTGCCGGTCGATAAATCCATCATCGTGTCGGCGCCCCAGCGAATACCCCACGTGAGCTTCGCGACTTCTTCTTCGATCGACGAACCGAGCGCGGAATTGCCGATATTGCCGTTGATTTTGACGAGGAAATTGCGACCGATAATCATCGGCTCCAATTCGGTGTGATTGATGTTCGCCGGAATGATCGCGCGGCCGCGCGCAATTTCATCGCGCACGAATTCGGGCGTGATTTCGTGCGGAATCGACGCACCGAGCGGATTACCAGGATGCTGTTGATTCAGCAATGCACTCTCGAAAATTTGCGCGCGCGCGAGATTTTCGCGAATCGCGATGTATTCCATTTCCGGCGTGATGATGCCTTTGCGCGCGTAATGCATTTGCGACACGTTCATACCGGCTTTGGCACGGCGCGGTTTGCGCTTCAGATCGAAACGCAGATGTTCGAGCGACGCATCGTGCAGACGCGATTGGGTATAACGCGAGGTCTCGCTGTCCAGCACTTCGGTATCGCCGCGTTCGATCACCCACTGCTCACGCACCGAAGGCAGCCCTTTGCGGATATCGATCTGCACGTTCGGGTCGGTATAAACGCCGGAACAGTCGTATACGCGCAGCGGCGGATTTTGTTCGAGTGCGGCGACGCCATCATTGCCTTGTTTATTGACCAGTGGCGTCGGCGTCAGACGGATCTCGCGCATCGGCACGCGAATATCGGGACGGCTGCCGGTCAGATAAATTTTGCTGGAAGCTGGCAGCGGCTGAACCGATGCGGCATCGACTTGCGCGCTCTCGCGGAGCAGCGTTTGCG
>CAMLJR010000078.1 GCA_946480345.1 uncultured Spongiibacteraceae bacterium | reverse complement strand
GCTGTTGCGCGATCAGACGGGCTTCGATGCCGTCTTCGCAGGCAAGCCCGGCCAGTTCATCCGGTTCGAGCGGGTTGATCCATTCACGCCAGGGATTTTTGATCAGCAGCGGTTTTTGTTGCCAGTAGTCGCGGAGGAAAGTTTCTTTGTCGAAGTTTTCGAGTTGCATGTCGGAAAATGCTCCGTGTGGCTCGGAGTCGGGGAGGGTTTGCAAAAACGCTACAAGTACATCCGTGTAAGCTCCGGTCGGCGACGTCGTGTCGCCGACGGTTTTGCAAACCCTCCCCGACTCCGCGCTGGAGGGGTCGCGCTAAATCGCTTTAGCTTGTGCCACCGCATTACCGATATACGTCGCCGGTGTCAGCTCGCGCAACGCGGCTTTCGCTTCCGCCGGAATATCGAGCGTTTCGACGAAGGCTTGAATCGTTTCGCGGTTGATCGATTGGCCGCGCGTCAGCGCTTTCAGTTTTTCATACGGCTCAGGCACGCCGTAACGACGCATCACGGTTTGAATCGGTTCGGCCAGCACTTCCCACGCGTTGTCGAGATCCTCGTTGAGGCGCGCGCGATTCAGTTCGAGTTTGCCCAGGCCTTTCAGCAACGCTTCGTATGCGATGAAGCTGTAGCCGAAGCCGACGCCCATGTTGCGCAGCACCGTCGAATCGGTCAGATCGCGCTGCCAGCGCGATACCGGCAGCTTGCGCGCCAAATGTTCGAATACGGCGTTGGCCAGGCCCAGGTTGCCTTCGGAGTTTTCGAAATCGATCGGATTGACCTTGTGCGGCATCGTCGATGAGCCAACTTCGCCGGCAATAGTGCGTTGCTTGAAGTAACCGAGCGAGATGTAACCCCAGATATCGCGGTCGAGGTCGATCAGGATGGTATTGAAGCGCGCGCAGGCATCGAATAATTCAGCGATGTAGTCGTGAGGTTCAATCTGGGTGGTGTAGGGGTTAAACGTCAGGCCGAGGCTTTCGACAAATTGTTTTGCATTCGCAGCCCAATCGACCTGCGGATACGCCGACAAGTGCGCGTTGTAGTTGCCGACAGCGCCGTTGATTTTGCCAAGCAAAGGCACTGCCGCGATCTGTTCGCGCTGGCGACGCAGCCGCGCAACGACGTTGGCCAGTTCTTTACCCATCGTCGTCGGTGTAGCGGCCTGACCATGCGTACGAGCGAGCATGGCGGCATCGGCATGCGCATGGCTCAGTTCGGCCAGCTTCGCGATGATTCGATCGACAGTGTCGAGCGCCAGCGCACGGCCTTCTTTCAGCATCAACGCATGCGAGAGGTTGTTGATGTCTTCGGAGGTGCAGGCGAAGTGAATAAATTCATTGATAGCCTGTAGTTGCGGCACATCCTTCACAGATTCTTTCAAGAAATATTCGACGGCTTTTACGTCGTGATTTGTTGTCGCTTCGATTGCTTTAATACGCGCGGCCTGTTCCTCGCCGAAATTTGCCAGCAGTTGTTCGAGTTTGGCGTTGACCGCAGCATCGAACGAAGCCACCTCGGTAATACCGGCGTGCTTTGCCAGCTGCTGCAGCCAGCGAACTTCCACGATCACGCGTTGCTTGATCAAACCGAATTCGCTGAACACCGTCCGCAAGCTGGCGGTCTTGCTGCCGTAGCGGCCATCGATGGGAGAAACTGCGGAGAGTGCGGATAAATCCATGAAGGAAGCCTTGCAAAAGAGTTAGGGAAAAGCGGGCGCCATGATACCGAATATCAGGTACGCATCAGAGTCTCGGCGGTGTGTTTGATTTGATTGCGCGCGATCAACAACTGCCAGCGGCGTCCACCGACGCGTCGCCAGAGCCAGGCTGAGCGAATCGCCGCCAGTAACAATGCGCGGATGCGATCGGCATTCGCCGTATCCTGCAATTGTTGAATGCTGCCACTGACTTGAATGCGGTATTTAAAGTGGCTGATCGTATCTTGATAGATGGATGCAAGACTCACCGATATCTCATTGATATCCTGGGTGAAATGCTCAAGTTTTTTCTCGGTATGCTGGAGCCGGTTGCGAATAGTGGTCTGCATCGTCGGTGCGCGTTCGAGTTGACGCTGCAAATGCAGTGCACCGAATGCGTAGCGAATGCAGTTTTGATATTCGTCGCGCCGCACGCCCGACAGCACATCGCGTAGTACACGCAAGCCGAGTTGGAGATTGGCGGGCGCGCCGTAGACATCGCTCGGCGCGTCGCTTTCAAACACAAACAAGCTATGCAGAATACTGTTGAACGCCGCGCTGTCCGCTTGTCCGGTACGCGCAATGCGGTCCACCAAATACGTGGCTTGCAATACGCCCGCTAGCGCGAGTGTTTGATCTTGAATTTTTGTCATTGCCATCAATTTTCCAAAGCTTGTTCGATTACGCCGCCGCCGAGGCATACATCATCGAGATACAGCACAGCGGATTGGCCGGGTGTAATTGCGCGTTGCGGCTGGTCGAAATGCACCACGTAATCGCCTTCGCTGACGCTGACGATGCAGTCCTGATCGGGCTGGCGATAGCGCGTTTTTGCGCGGCAGCGCAGTGGCAGCTTCGGCGCTTCTCCGCTGATCCAATGGATCTGACTCAGTCGCAGCGCGTTTTTATAAAGCCTTGGGTGATCAGTGCCTTGCGCGACAATTAAAACGTTACGCATGAGGTCTTTCTCGACGACGTACCACGGCTCATCACCACCGCCATGAATGCCGCCGATACCCAGCCCCTGGCGCTGGCCGATCGTGTGGTACATCAAGCCGTGGTGTTCACTCAGCACGCGACCGTCAACATCCTCAATGGCGCCGGGTTGCGCAGGTAAATAGCGCTGTAAGAAGTCCTTGAAGCGGCGTTCGCCGATAAAGCAGATGCCGGTCGAATCCTTTTTGTCGTGCGTGACGAGACCCTGCTCGCGCGCAATTTCGCGTACGCGCGTTTTTGGTAACTCGCCGACAGGGAACAGCGTTTTCGCGAATTGTTCGCCGTTGACCGCGTGCAGGAAATAACTTTGATCTTTGTTCGGATCAAGGCCTTTTAGCAGTTCGCCTTGGCTGTTGTTTTGTCGTACCCGCGCATAGTGACCGGTGGCGATAAAGTCGGCACCGAGTTCGATGGCGTAGTCGAGGAATGCTTTGAATTTGATTTCCTTGTTGCAGAGGATGTCCGGGTTCGGTGTGCGGCCGGCGCTGTATTCGGCAAGAAAATGCTCGAAGACGCGATCCCAATACTCGGCGGCGAAATTTGCCGTGTGCAGATGAATGCCGATGCGATCGCAGACGGCTTGTGCATCCGCAAGATCGGCGCGCGCGGTGCAGTATTCGGTGCCGTCGTCCTCGTCCCAGTTCTTCATGAACAGGCCTTCCACGCGGTACCCCTGTTCAAGTAACAGCAACGCCGCGACCGATGAATCGACGCCGCCGGACATGCCGACAATCACGTGCTTGCTCATTGCGCCTCAGTGAGATCGTTAGAGTGGAAAATCATGTCAGCTGAAAACCGACGTCAGCGGATAGCGATGGCCGTCGCGATATTGTTCGATCACTTTGGTGACCAGCGGGCTGCGCATGCGCGCCGATAGCTGGAGGATTTCGTCGTAACTCAACCACACGGCGCGCGCGATGCCGGTATCGAGTTTGCGTTCAGCGTCGTGACTCAGTGCTTTGCCGAAAAAGCAGGTGCGGAAATACGTGATGCCGTTGCTCGGCGCTTCGTATAAGCCCACGCCGACCAGCCCTTGAATTTCCACCGTCCAGCCGGTTTCTTCGAGCGTTTCGCGCCGCGCCGCTTCAATCAGGGTTTCGTCTTTTTCGAGATGTCCGGCGGGTTGGTTGAATACCAGTTGGCCCTCGGCTTCTTCTTCGACCAGCAGAAAACGCCCATCGTCTTCAACCACTGTCGCGACAGTGACATGCGGATACCAATTCATTGCGAGCAACCGATTTTACGAAGGGCGGGATTATACGCGGCGGCGCCGAGGTTCGGCAGCGCGCGTTTTCGTGGGCGGAAGTTCGGCGTTTATCAGCCGTGATTCGCCGGGTTGCAGCCGATCGATATGCCAGTCGCCTATCGCGATGCGCACCAAGCGCAACGTAGGCAAGTCGACGGCGGCAGTCATTCGTCGCACCTGACGGTTACGGCCTTCGCTGATCGTGATTTCGAGCCAGTGCGTGGGAATCGCCAGGCGTGTACGGATCGGCGGATTGCGTGGCCATAGCGCTGGCTCCGATAACAACCGAACCTGAGCGGGCAGGGTGGGGCCGTCGTTCAATTCGATGCCGTTGCGAAGGCTTGCGATTGCCTCGTCCGACGGTGCGCCTTCGACTTGTACCCAATAGGTTTTCGGCAGTTTATGTTGTGGATGCGCTATGCGGTGCTGCAATTCGCCGCTGTTCGTCAGCAGCAATAAACCTTCGGAATCGTAGTCGAGCCTTCCTGCCGGATAAAAATTCGGTTGATCGATGAAGTCCGCCAGCGTTTGTTTGTCGCCGCTCGGCGAAAACTGCGACATCACGCGAAACGGCTTATTGAACAGAATCAGCTGGGGCATTTTCGTTCATCGATCGACAAGAAACTCGTAAATAAAAAAGCCCCTGAAACAGGGGCTTTTTGACCGGCCGCGATTTTACGCGATCGCTGCAAGCGCCGCGTTGAGCGTTGCGCTGGGACGCATTGCCTTCGACACCAGCTCGCGATTCGGATGGTAGTAACCGCCGATATCGACCGGCTTACCTTGCGCGCCGTTCAGCTCGGCAATAATTTTCGCTTCATTGTCGGCGAGCGTTTTTGCGACAGGCGCAAAGCGTGCTTTCAATTCGGCATCGTCGTTTTGCTCGGCCAGTGTTTGCGCCCAATACAACGCCAAGTAGAAATGGCTGCCGCGGTTGTCGAGTTCACCGGTTTTGCGCGAAGGCGACTTATCGCTATCGAGGAACTTGCCGTTGGCTTGATCGAGTGTCTTCGCGAAAACCTTCGCTTTTGCGTTACCCGTCACCGTGCCGAAATGATCGAGCGATTCGGCTAGCGCGAGGAATTCGCCGAGCGAATCCCAGCGCAGATGGCCTTCTTCGAGCAACTGCTGCACGTGCTTCGGAGCCGAGCCGCCGGCACCGGTTTCGAACAAGCCGCCACCGTTCATCAGCGGCACAATCGACAGCATTTTTGCGCTGGTGCCGAGCTCCATGATTGGGAACAGGTCGGTCAGATAATCGCGCAGTACGTTGCCGGTGACCGAAATCGTGTCCTTGCCGGCACGAATGCGTTCCAGCGAGAACTTGGTTGCTTCAACCGGCGTCATGATGCGGATGTCGAGGCCGCTGGTGTCGTGATCTTTCAGGTAGCGATTGACCTTCTCGATCAGCTGGCGGTCGTGTGCGCGGCCGGAATCGAGCCAGAACACCGCCGGCGTGCTGCTGGCGCGGGCGCGATTGACGGCGAGCTTGACCCAATCCTGAATCGGCGCGTCTTTGACCTGGCACATGCGCCAGATATCGCCGGTTTCGACAGTGTGTTCGAGCACCACGTTGCCGGATTCATCGGTGACGCGAACAACGCCATCCGCAGCAATTTGGAAGGTTTTGTCGTGTGAGCCGTATTCCTCGGCAGCCTGCGCCATCAGACCGACGTTCGGCACAGTGCCCATCGTGGCTGGATTGAATGCGCCGTGCTGTTTGCAGTCTTCGATTACCGCCTGGTAAACGCCGGCGTAACAGCGGTCCGGAATCATCGCGACGGTGTCTTGCAGTTTGCCGTCGGCGCCCCACATTTTGCCGGAGTCGCGAATCATTGCCGGCATCGACGCATCGACGATGACATCGCTCGGCACATGCAGATTGGTAATACCTTTGTCGGAATTCACCATCGCCAACGGCGGTTGTTTGCTGTAAAGCGCTTGAATATCCGCTTCGATCGCCGCTTGCTTATCGGCCGGCAGCGTTTTGATTTTTGCGTACAGATCGCCGAGGCCGTTGTTCAGATCGACACCCAATTGCTTCAGCGTGTCGGCGTATTTGGTCAATACATCGGCGTAATACACGGACACGACCTGGCCGAACATGATTGGGTCGGACACTTTCATCATCGTCGCTTTGAGGTGCACCGACAGCAGCGTGCCGGAGCCTTTCACGGCTTCGATCGTCTGCTGAATGAAGCTGCACAGGGCGTTTCTGCTCATCACGGCGCCGTCGATGACTTCGCCAGCCTTCACTGCGGTTTTTTCTTTCAAAACGACGGAACTGCCGTCTTTCTTATACAGTTCGATCTTGACGTTGCCGGCGGAATTGATCAGTGCGGATTTTTCGCTGCCGTAGAAATCGCCGCCGGTCATATGAGCAACGCGCGTTTTTGAATCGGCGCTCCAGGTACCCATTTTGTGCGGATGCTTGCGAGCGTAATTTTTTACCGACAGCGGTGCGCGGCGATCGGAGTTGCCTTCGCGCAACACGGGGTTTACCGCGCTGCCTTTGATCTTGTCGTAACGCGCTTTAGCGGATTTTTCAGCGTCGGTTTGCGGTACTTCCGGATAATCCGGCAGCGCATAACCTTGTTGCTGCAATTCTTTGACGGCGGCTTTCAACTGCGGAATCGATGCACTGACATTCGGCAGTTTGATGATATTGGCTTCCGGCGTTTTCGCGAGTTCGCCGAGCTCAGCCAGATGATCTGCGATGCGTTGGCTTTCAGTCAGATATTCGGGAAAAGCCGCAATAATGCGACCGGCAAGTGAAATATCGCGGGTTTCTATCGCGATATTGGATGGGGCGGTGAATGCCTGCACGATCGGAAGCAGCGAATAAGTTGCGAGCGCTGGAGCCTCATCGGTTTCGGTGTAGATGATTTTAGAAGTGGGTGTGCTCATTTTTCGACGTTAACTCCTTCGCAAAGACTCAAAGCAATGGCGGGCGTTGCGCGAGCGCAGACATTCGCAGGTTTACAGATGAAACAGATGGAGAGTGCAAGCAGGTCGTAGCGAAACATTCGTGCAGTCATGGCGCTGCTGAAAGATTCAAGTGGACCTAACGAGGTGAAACTCCTCGAAAATTCGCGGGAATTATATCAGCGTCGATTGCATTTGGCATGCGCGCCAAACTGCAGGAGCAGTTACAACCGGAGGCAGCTAGCGCCAAGATTAACTGCAGATCACTGCGCCGAGAGCAGGTTACGCTTCAGTGGCTTGTAACGAAGCGATTTGCGAATCATCTTCGTAAGCAGCTTCGGATTGGCCGACCGCTTGAATCTTTTTCGCGTGGAGACCTTTTGGTCCTTGTTCTGCTTCGAATTGAACTGTTTGGCCGGCCTTCAGCGTTTTATAACCATCCATATCGATGGCGGAATAATGGGCGAAAATGTCGCCGCCACCGCTGTCATCAAGAATGAATCCGTAACCTTTAGTATTGTTGAACCACTTAACAGTACCGGTTTGCATGGTTAGACCCTTCCGAATACGCTCCTCCGGGAGCGTGCCCGTTGTCTGAATTTATGAACCGTGCGCGGGCGCAGCGCTCAAAGCGTAGCCTGTTTAAACATTTTTTGATCAATAGTCAAGCAGGTGTTTTGTGGTTCGTCCGCAGCGCTCGCAGTATCATGATGGCGCGTATTTTGAATCTGGAGTTTTAAAAGTTGGCGATGGGTAAGGTGAAAAATCTTCGACTAACATTAGCCATGGGCGACGACGCTTCCGGTCCTGGAGAAAACGACGACGGCGGACTTGCAGTTCAGGAGTCGAAGCCCCAACTAAAACCACCACCTATGTACAAAGTGGTGTTGCTCAACGATGACTACACCCCGATGGAATTTGTGGTTGAAATTCTTGAGTACTTTTTTAGTATGGGTCGAGAGAAGGCGACTCAAGTCATGTTGGCAGTACATACACAGGGAAAAGGTGTATGTGGCATCTTTACCCGGGATATCGCTGAAACCAAAGCGGCTCAGGTAAATGAATATGCTCGGGAAAACCAACATCCGCTATTGGCGGAAATCGAACCCCAGGATGATTAGCGTGCAGGATGTTCCGCGCGAAAGTGTCGAGGTAGTCATATGCTGAGCAAAGACCTTGAGGTCACCCTGAATCAGGCGTTTAAAGGCGCCCGAGTGAAGCGGCACGAATTCATGACCGTCGAGCATCTGCTGCTGGCGCTTATTGATAACGACGCCGCGGCTAAAGTGCTCCGAGCGTGTGGCACTGATTTAACGAAATTGCGCAGCGAACTCACGGATTTTGTCGATTCGACCACCCCGCTGATTCCGGATGGCGATCCCAATCGTGAAACTCAGCCTACGCTGGGTTTTCAGCGAGTTTTGCAACGTGCTGTATTTCACGTGCAATCATCCGGCAAAAAAGAAGTTACCGGTGCCAATGTGCTCGTGGCTATCTTCAGCGAGCAGGAAAGCCAAGCCGTTTATTTCCTCAAACAGCAAAGCGTTGCTCGACTCGATGTCGTCAATTACATCACCCACGGCATTTCCAAAGTCGCCGATAGCGGCGGCTCGGATCATGGTCTGGAGCACAGCCGCGAGCAATCCGATGAAGAGCAGATTGGGGGCGAAAGCGAGCGCAGCCCGCTTGAAGCCTATGCCGCTAACTTAAATGAAGAAGCACGCTCGGGTCGCATCGATCCATTAGTCGGACGGCTCGATGAAGTGGAGCGTGTCGCGCAGATTCTGTCGCGCCGACGGAAAAACAATCCGTTGTTGGTGGGTGAATCGGGCGTGGGTAAAACCGCCATTGCCGAAGGTCTGGCGAAATTAATTGTCGATGGCGAGGTGCCGGAGATTTTGAAGGAGAGCGTTGTTTACTCGCTCGATCTCGGATCCTTGCTTGCCGGTACCAAATATCGTGGCGATTTTGAAAAGCGGTTCAAAGGCTTACTCGCGGAATTGAAAAAACGTCCGCACGCTATTCTGTTCATTGATGAAATTCACACAATTATCGGGGCTGGCGCCGCTTCCGGCGGTGTTATGGACGCGTCGAATTTGCTGAAGCCCCTATTAACGTCGGGGCAAATGCGCTGTATCGGCTCGACGACATTTCAGGAATACCGCGGTATTTTCGAAAAGGATCGAGCGCTGAGCCGCCGTTTCCAAAAAGTCGATGTGAGCGAGCCGAGTGTCGAAGATACCTACCATATTTTGCGTGGGCTAAAGAGCCGGTTCGAGGAGCACCATGGCTTGCGTTATGCCGACAAGGCATTGCAAGCAGCGGCGGAATTGTCGGCGCGATACATCACTGACCGTTTCCTGCCGGATAAGGCGATCGATGTCATCGATGAGGCCGGCGCGTATCAACAATTGCAGGCGCCGAGTAAACGCAAAAAAGTCATCAATGTATCCGAGGTCGAGGCGGTCATCGCTAAGATCGCGCGGATTCCGCCGAAAACGGTTTCGTCAGATGATCGCGCCGCACTGCAGAAGCTTGAAGAAAATCTCAAGATGGTCGTATTTGGTCAGGACGAAGCCATTGCGGCGCTGGCTACCTCGATCAAGCTGGCGCGTGCCGGGTTGAAGCCGGTTGAAAAGCCTATCGGTTCGTTTCTGCTCGCTGGCCCAACCGGCGTGGGTAAAACGGAAGTCAGTCGGCAGTTGGCAAAAATTCTCGGACTTGAATTGATTCGCTTCGATATGTCCGAATATATGGAGCGCCACACCGTCTCGCGTTTGATCGGTGCGCCGCCTGGGTATATCGGTTTCGATCAAGGCGGTTTATTGACCGATGCGGTGACTAAACATCCGCATAGTGTCGTGCTTCTGGATGAAATTGAAAAAGCGCATCCCGAAGTTTTCAACCTCCTGTTGCAGGTCATGGATCATGGCACGCTGACCGATAATAACGGGCGCAAAGCGGATTTCCGTAACGTCATTTTTATTATGACAACCAATGCTGGCGCGGAAAGTATCAGCCGTCGCAGTATAGGTTTCTCGGAACAGGACCATACGACGGATTCAAGCGAAGCCATTAATCGCATGTTTACGCCGGAGTTCCGTAATCGACTCGATGCCATTGTCACATTCAAGCCATTACCAGAGGCGGTGATTCTGAATGTGGTCGATAAATTCCTTGTCGAGTTGCAGCATCAGTTGGACGACAAACACGTGCAAATTGATGTCGACGATGGTGCGCGTCGCTGGCTGGTCAAGAAGGGCTACGACAAAACAATGGGCGCGCGGCCGATGGCACGCATCATTCAAGAGCACATTAAAAAGCCGTTGGCGGAAATGGTGTTGTTTGGTGCTCTGGCGGAAAACGGCGGTACAGTGCACGTCGAGCTACATAACGACGAGCTGGTGCTGAATGCAGAAGCAACACAGAAATAAAATCGCTGAAATAAAAAAGCCCGCTTAATGCGGGCTTTTTTCATTGAGTAGTATCGATCAGCGAGCGCGATAAGTGATTCGAGCTTTGGTCAGGTCGTAAGGAGTTAATTCGACCTTCACTTTGTCGCCAGTCAAAATGCGGATGTAGTTTTTGCGCATTTTTCCTGAAATATGCGCGGTGACAACATGACCGTTTTCCAGTTTGACGCGAAAAGTGGTATTCGGAAGTGTGTCAATGACTTCACCTTCCATCTCGATTTGATCTTCTTTCGCCATGCAGCGCTTACCTCGGTTGTCCGGCGGACAAGAAAAATGGGCCCGTCGGTTTAAAGTGGGCGCATTCTGCCTTAAAGCAGGTTTTTTCGCAAAATTGATTTCGGCGGGAATTCTCTATGTCAACGCAATCCAGCGATTGTTGACCAGCAGCTCGATAGGGCGATATTCAGTTTTATAAGACATTTTTCGGCATTGCTTGATCCAATAGCCGAGGTAGATGTGTGGTAAATCGAGCAGCTTTGCCTGTTGTATTTGCCACAGCACCGCATACACGCCCAGGCTGCGACTGTTCAGATCGGGGTCGAAAAAACTATAAATAGCCGAAAGCCCGTTGTTCATGACGTCGACAACAGCGACGGCCACCAACTTATCTTCATCGTAAAAACAATAAAAATGCGTTAAATCCCATTCGCGTGTCAAAAATGAATCAAATTGTTGGCGAGTGGGTGGGTACATATCGCCATCCCGATGGCGTCCCTCGATATAGCGTGCATACAGCTCATAAAATTCGTCGCCACTTAGAGACACTCGATCGATGACAGTCAGATCGGCGTTGCGCGCAATAATGCGGCGCTGGCGTCGATCGGGCTCGAAGGTATCGACAGGAATTCGGGCGGGAACGCACGAATTGCAGCGCGAGCAATGCGGGCGATAGAGGTGCGGCCCGCTGCGTCGAAACCCCATTTCGGACAGCTGACTGTACGTGCCGCTATCGATGGGCGCGGCAGGGTCGATAAATAAGGTGGTGGCTTGTTGATCGGGCAGATAGCTGCACGCATGTGGATGCGTTGCGAATACTTTGAGTGTCGACAGAATCGTCACTGCAGACGCCTCGTCACCTGTTCGCTGTGAATTGCCAAATGCTGCCATTAACCGGCAGCTTTAGCTTTGAATATTGCTTCAGAAGATCGATGAACTCAGATCGAGGAATAACTTGCGCGCCCATTGTTTCCAAATGATCGCTGCCTAATTGGCAGTCTATCACGGCAAATCCCCACTGCCGCAATTGCTGGCACAGTCGAATAAGGGCCACCTTCGATGCGTTTGGCACACGGCTAAACATCGATTCCCCGAAGAACACTGCGCCGTATGCAACACCGTAAAGACCGCCCACCAATTGGTCGCCGTCCCATATTTCGATCGAATGGGCATGACCTAAAAGGTGGAGTTCATGGTAAGCACGTTGCATCGCCGGCGTGATCCATGTGCCGTTGCGCTGCGGCGTCAATTCGGCACAGCCCCGCATCACGTCAATAAATGCGGTATCCATGCGTACTGCAAATCGATCATTGGCTAAAACTTTGCGCATGCTGCGCGAAATATGAATTTGGTCGGGAAAAATGACGCCACGCGGATCAGGCGACCACCACAGAATCGGCTGATCGTCCTGATACCACGGGAAAATACCGTTTTGATACGCGAGAAGAAGGCGTTCGGGGCGCAGGTCGCCGCCGAACGCCAACAAACCATTGGGCTCGTTGAGCGCTTGCTCTACCGGGGGAAACCAAAGCTCGTCCCCATCCAGTTTCGGTAGTGCAATCACCTGCGGCGCCTGCTTTAAGCTATTCGATCAACTGAAGCCGTCCAGATATTTTTCGGCATCCAGCGCGGCCATGCAGCCGAAACCGGCGGACGTGACTGCTTGACGATAGACATGATCGGCCACGTCGCCCGCGGCAAATACGCCGGCAACATTCGTTGCGGTTGCTGTACCTTCGGTGCCGCTGCGTACTTTGATGTAGCCGTTATGCATATCGAGCTGGCCGGCAAAAATATCCGTATTCGGTTTATGGCCGATCGCGACAAACACACCGCTGACGTCGATATTCTGCTTGCTGCCATTTTGCAGATCGACCAGCCGCAGACCGGTGACGCCACTTTCGTCGCCGAGTACTTCGTCTAATGTGTGATTCCAGATAATTCGAACGTTACCGTTACGCGCTTTTTCGAACAATTTTTCCTGCATGATTTTTTCGGCGCGAAGCGAATCGCGGCGATGTACCAGCGTCACTTCGGAACAAATATTTGCGAGGTAAAGCGCTTCTTCGACTGCGGTATTGCCGCCGCCGATCACCGCAACCTTCTGCTGCTTGTAGAAGAAACCATCGCAGGTCGCGCAGGCGCTGACGCCTTTACCCATGAATGCCTGCTCGGAAGGCAGGCCTAAATATTGC
>CAMLJR010000077.1 GCA_946480345.1 uncultured Spongiibacteraceae bacterium | reverse complement strand
TGACAGGGCTATCGATGCGATTACGTTGTCGATTTTCTTGCAGTGCGAGGTGCGCGGTGTACGAATCGCTCCAGCTGATGGGCTGCGTTTCGTGTAACGCGATTGCGAGTGCGCCGAATTGATCGTTGAGGATTAGCACGCGCTTATTGTGCAGATCGGCCTCCGCGATCACATCGAGCAAATACTCATCGGCGGCATCCCACGCTTGCAGCGGCAAACCGGGCGTAGGCGGGCGGCGTTGCAGGTCAAATTCGCCGAATTTGCTGTGATTCATCGGAGTCTTTCTGGGTTCGGGAAGGCGGCGATTATAGTGCGGTTTGACTGCGACATCATGTCGCATTCCGGCCGCGCGCCTGGCTCTTTACTATGCCGTCCACATTAAATGGTGGATGAGTGGATTGTGCACAGAGCGATAACGCGCGGCATCGGTATTTTGTGGGTGGCACTGCCCGCGCTGGCGGAATCTCCCGATGCGTATTTATTGAGCGCGAATTACCGTATCGATTCGATCGTTGTGTCCGCAAGCCGTGCCGAAACACCGCTGAATCAAACGCCGGTGTCGATTTCGCAGGTGGGGCGCAGTGCTATCGACGATAAAGCGCCGGCCTTTACCGGCGAAGTGCTGAATACGATTCCCGGCGTGCACATGACCGATCTCGGCAACGAGCAGCACAGCATGAGCATCCGTCAGCCGATGACCACGCAGGCCGTCTATCTGTACATGGAGGATGGCATTCCACTGCGGCCGACCGGGTTGTTCAATCACAATTCGCTGTACGAGGTAAACCTCGACGGTATTTCGCGCATCGAGATTCTCAAAGGTCCGGCATCGTCGTTGTATGGCAGTAACAGTGTCGGCGGCACCGTGAATTTTTTGACCGATGCACCCAGCCGCGAATTTTCGGCAAAGATCGGCGCGCAGGGGTCCGATCAGGGTTATTGGCGCACCGATTTCAATGTGTCCGACAGTAACGGCAATATTGGCGGGCGTGTGTCGGGTTATGTGTCGCAACGCAATGGCGGCTGGCAGGAATACAACGATGCGAAAAAAGAATCGCTGACCGTGCGTATCGATTGGCAGCCGCGCGACGATACGAAAATAAAGACCGTTGCAACGCATAATCATCTTGATACCGACATGCCGGGTTCATTGTTCGAAGAGGATTTCGACGACGATCCGGGCAAGAGCTACAACACATTCACCTATCGCAAAGTGACGGCGGATCGTGCCAGTGTCGTTGTCGATGGCGATTGGTTCGATATTGGCGCGACCACGCTGACGCTGTATGCGCGTAACAACAGCACCGAACAGAATCCGAGTTACAGCATTGGCACACGCACATTTCCGATTATCGGCGCGCAATTGAGCGGCCGGCCAAACGACAACGATTTCATTTCGCTCGGCACCGATATACGTCAGCAATTCGATTTCGCGTGGCTCGACAGTCGTCTAATCGCAGGTGTTAGTCTCGACAATACCGACAACGATTACACCGAAGACAACACGCTTGTGCTGCAAGATTCTGCGACTGGTGAGTATCTGAGCGACAGCTTTTTATCGCATCGTCGCGATTACAACGTGAAACTGAAAAACCGTGCGGCGTATGCGCAGTATGAAATGAGCCCGCTGCGCGATCTGCGGTTGGTGTTCGGCGGTCGTTACGATAAAACGCGGTACGACTACACCAATCATTTCGTACCGAGTGCTAGCACGGGTGCGCCATCGGAAGCGCGCGACTTCAATCATTTCAGCCCGAAATTTGGCGCCATCTGGTCGCTGTCGGCGCAGCACAGTATTTACTTCAATCATGCGCAAGGATTCGTACCGCCCGAAGTGAGCGCGTTATATGGCTCATTGATTACGCCCAATCTAGTAGAGAGTGTTTTCGTCAATAACGAAATCGGTTGGCGCGCGTTGATACTCGATGGTCGATTGCAGATCGAAACGGCGATGTATCAATTAGCCGGCGACGACGAGGTGGTGAATTATTCCACTTCGCCCGGCGTTAGCGAGCCGCGCAATGCGGGCAAGACACGGCATCGCGGTATCGAGTTGGGCGCAAGCTGGCGTATTGCGCCTGAATGGGAGACGAGTGTCGCCGCCGCGTATAGCGAACATGATTATCGTCAATATCGTGTCAGCTCCACGCTCGATTATTCCGGCAATGAAATTCCCGGCGGACCGAATTGGATCGGTAACACAACGCTACGCTGGATGCCGCAAATGCTGGCGGGTTTCAGCGCCGAGCTGGAATGGCAATATCTCGGCGAATACGAAATGAATAACGCGAATAGCGTGCAATACGGCGGTTTCAATTTGTTCAATCTGCGGCTCGCGTATGCGATGACGCAATGGCGGGTTTGGCTGAAGGGAACGAATCTCGGCAATCGCGAATACGCTGAAACCGCGACATCGAGTTATAGCGGCGTAGGCGCCTATTCGCCCAACACGCAAAACAGTTATTCGCCCGGAAATCCACGCACGGTAGCGGTTGGCATCGAATATAAAATTGGCGAATAGCACGATGCGTAAAATTACATTTTTGCATCGCTGGCTCGGGATCATCGCGTGTGTTGCCGTACTGATGTTCGCGGGTTCCGGAATTCTGCATCCGGTCATGAGTGCGTTACAGCCGCGCGCTGCGCAAATGCAGCCGCCAGCTATCGAATGGCCGCAGCATGTGCTCTCGCTGCGCAATGTGCTGCAGCAAAATAGCATCGATGAAATTTCCGGTGCGACGGTGGCGCAGCTGGCGAATATCGCCGCGTACCGCGTGCAGACGCGTGAGGGCGTGCGGTATTTTCGTGTCGATAGTGGCGCGCCAATCGAAAACGGCGAAGTGCTGCATGCCGAATCCCTGGCCAGATATTTTCTCGCCTACACTAACGGCGTCATCACCCATGCCGCGCGCATCGATGCCTTCGATGACGATTATGTTTTTATCAATCGTATTCTGCCGGCATGGCGCATCGATTTTGCACGTGACGACGCAATGCGCGTGTACGTCGATACAGCCGGCAATCGGCTGGTGACATTATCGGATCGGCCCAAGCGTATTTTTCAGATTTATTTTCGCACGCTGCACAATTTTGAATTTCTGCATGAGCGCAATGCCCTGCGGATCGCGGTCATGCTCGTACTGTTGGCCGCGACGTTTGCGACAGCGGTGTTCGGTGTCGTGATGTACGCGCGCATGAAACGTGCTGCTCTACGCTTGCGCGATTTACCGGCTCGACGCTGGCATCGACGTTTGTCGTTGGCTGTCGCGATCGTCATGTTCAGTTTCACGATCAGCGGTGCGTGGCATTTGCTGCAATCGCAAAACGAAGCTGAACCGGTTGCGGCGCCAGTTAATACATTTCGTACCGACGAGCTAGGCGATGCGGTTATACAGCGGGCGTTTACATTGGCGCGCACGCAGCAGGGTATTTGCTATTGGGCGGCCAACGCGATGCCAGCAAAAGCGAATGGCGATGAACACGCGCATCATCCAATGCACGTAGCGAACTCTTCGAGCGCCAGCGCGCAGATGAATTTGTCGGAATGTTTCGATACGCGCAGCGGCGAGCCGATCGCGAATGCCGATCGTAGATTGGCCGAACAATTGGCGCGGCATTATTCGCAAAGTGAGGCGGATATCGTCGTGCTCGAAACGGTAACGAAATTCGGTGGCGAATACGGCTTCGTGAATAAGCGATTGCCGGTGTGGCGTGCGCAATTTGCCGACGCACCGACGCGCTGGTATGTCGAGACGCGCAGCGGCGCATTAGCGGCGCGCGTCGATCCGGCGGCGGCATTGGAAGGGGAAGTATTTTCGTTGCTGCATAAGGCGCGCTTTATCGGCGACGCTTACAAAAATTGGCGCGATGCGTTTTTGATGATTGCAGCATTGGGCTGCATCGTCGTTGCTTTACTCGGTTTGTTTTTATTCTTCGCGCGGCGCCGTCCGACACAGGAATAAACGTGGCATCCGTCGAGCATCGATGGCTGTGGTCGTGCTGATGATTGCGTCATGCCGCAACGGCTGACGTTCTATACCGGCGCGGTTTCGTCCGGGCGATGATTGTGTCGTGTCGCCAGGTACAAGATCCCCACACCGACTGCCAGCGCTCCCGCGATCAGCGGCGCCACGATTTCACCGGTCGCCGCGCGCACGATGAGTAGCGCCGCGCAAATCGATCCGCCCAGTAACGGCACGATCATCGGTACGCGGATCGACGCCTGTGGTTCGCCGGCGCGCCGCGTCAGCACGATCTGCGCAGCATTCATCAGCGTGAACACCGCAAGCAGCAGAATCACCGTGGCGGCGGCAAGCTGACTGACATCGCCAACCATCAGCAGCAGTGATACGGCGATAAAGATTGCAACGGCGGCGATGTGGGGCGTATTGCGCGTCGGGTGAATACTGGCGAGCCGTTTCGGCAGCAAACCCTGACGCGCCATGCCGAACAGCAGACGGGAGGCCATGACAAAGTTGATCAGCGCCGTATTCGCTACCGCAAATATCGTCACGACGGTGTAGACGACGGCCGGTAGCCAGGGCGCGGCGCGTTCCATCACTGCGCCGAGCGGAGCGGGCGCGGCGGCTAATGTCTGCCACGGCACCACCGATACCGCCGTGATCGCGATCAACAGATACAGCACCGTGGCGCCGAGCATCGCGCCGATCAATCCGAGCGGCACATTCCGCGCCGGATTTTTTACTTCCTCCGACACATTGAGCGTGTCCTCGAAGCCGATGAACGCGAAGAACGTCAGCACCGCGCTTTGCGTCAGTAGCAGACCCGTGGCGGCCCAGTCCTGTTCGGTGGGTAAAACCAGCAGATCGGCTTGCCCCCAAAAGCGGGAGCCAACGACGACGACCAGAATCAGACCGCCAGCTTCCACCAGCGTGCAGAGCGCATTGAGCCACAGCGATTCGCGCAGCCCGCGCCATACCAGCGCGCACAGCAAGGCGAGATAAGCAATGGCGATCAGCGTCAGCGGCAGTGCTTCCAGCCCGAACAGCGTCTGCACATTGGCGGCGACGATGCGCGAACCGGTCGCCATCGATGTCATGCCCGAGGCGACCACACACAACCCGGCGGCATACGCGAGCCAGCGGCGACCAAATGCGCGCTGGATGATATAGGCGGCGCCGCCCGCGCGCGGGTAGCGCGAGCCGAGCGCGGCATACGACAAGCCGGTCAACAATGCGGCCGCCATCGCAACCAGAAACGATGCCCACACCATGCCGCCAAGCAAGCCTGCGGCCTTGCCGACCAGACCATAGATGCCGGCGCCGAGCATCGAGCCGAGTCCGTACAACGCCAGCATGCCGGCGCCCATGGTGGGTAACAAGCGGGGCTGATTGTCGGTGGCTTGCGTCATGCTGCGTGTCCTTGCTGAGAAGTGCAGAGGTAGAGATGTATCAGGTTTCGGCGAAATGGCAGGCAGCCTGATGACGGCTGTCGCTGGCAATCACGCGCATGGCAGGTGCCTGTTCGCGGCAAATGCCTTGCGCCTTTGGGCAGCGGGTATGAAAACGGCAGCCGCTCGGCGGATTCAATGGATTCGGAATTTCGCCGGGTAAAACCTGCGCGGTTTTCGGCGCGCGTGGATCAGGTTTCGGAATCGCCGCGATCAGATATTGCGTATACGGATGGCGCGCTTCGCTGTAAATCGTCGCGGCCGGCGCCAGCTCGACGATTTCTCCCGAATACATCACCGCCACACGATCGCTCAGGTGACGCACGACCGATAAATCGTGCGAAATAAACAGCAGCGATAAATTCATTGATGCGCGCAGCGACAACAACAGATTAATGATTTGCGCTTGCACCGAGACATCGAGTGCGGAGAGCGGTTCGTCGCACACAACAAAATCCGGCTGCAACGCAATGGCGCGAGCGATACCGACGCGTTGACGCTGACCGCCGGAAAATTCGTGTGGATAACGCTCGATGCTGTTGGGCGATAGCCCGACCTGATCGAGCAATGCCCGCACTGTTTCGCGCCGTTGCTGGCGATTGCCGACCTCGTGAACGAGCAGGGGTTCCTCGATAATATCGCCGACGGTATGCCGGCTGTTCAGCGAATCGTAGGGATCCTGAAAAATCATCTGCATGCGACGGCGCATCTGCCGCATCGCATCGCGCGGCAGCGCACGAATATTCTGGCCATCGAAATGAATATCGCCCGCATCCGGCTCGTACAAACGTAACAACGTTTTTCCGAGCGTCGATTTACCGCAACCGGATTCGCCGACAAGGCCCAGCGTTTCGCCGCGTGCAATATCGAAGCTGACATTATCGAGCGCGTGTAAATAGTGTTTGTGTTGTTTTAACGCGCCGCTGCGCTGCACGAAATATTTGCGCAGATCGCGGACCTGCAACAACGGTTCAGACATGACGCGCCTCTACGACAACGGGCCAATTAAAGCAGGCGACGGCGTGATCGTTTTCCGATTCGAGCTGCGGTAACTGCGCGCATTGTTCGGTGCGCCATGCGCAGCGATTTGAAAATGCGCAACCCGCAGGGCGTGCATCGATCGGCGGCACCTGGCCAGCGATTGTCGCCAGCGGTGTTTGTGGTTGTGTTGCGCGGGCGGGCAACGAGCCGAGCAATGCGCGCGTGTAAGGATGGCGTGGTTCGGCAAATAATTGCTCGACGCTGGCCTGTTCGACGATACGCCCGGCATACATCACTGCCACGCGTTGGCACGTCTCTGCAATCACGCCAAGATCATGAGTGATAAGCAGCACCGACATATTCGATTCGCGCTGCAATTCACTGATCAATTCGAGTACCTGCGCCTGCACCGTGACATCGAGCGCCGTGGTGGGTTCGTCGGCGATCAGCAATTGTGGATCGCACGTCAGCGCCATCGCGATCATTACACGCTGACGCATGCCGCCCGAAAGTTGATGCGGATACGCGTCCAGGCGCTGCTCCGCTGCGGGCATCCGCACGCGTTCGAGCAATTCGATAGCGCGTTGCCGACGCTGTTGTTTATTCATCTGCGGACGATGCAGCCGCATCGCTTCGTCGATTTGAGCGCCAACCGTTTGCACCGGATTGAGCGCGGTCATCGGGTCCTGAAAAATCATTGCGATTCGATCGCCGCGAATATCGCGCAGTTGTTCTGCATTCAAATTCAGTAAATCGCATTCATCGAATGCAATAGCACCGCTATCGATACGCAACGTGGGTTGCGGAAGCAAACGCAATATCGACAATGCCGTGACACTTTTTCCACAACCGGATTCGCCGACGAGCCCCAGCGTTTCGCCAGCGGCGACCTGCAGAGAAATATCGTTAAGCACCGGCCAGCGCACATCGGCTCGATTGCCCGCCACCGAGACGCAAAGATTATCGATGCGTAGCAAACTCATTCGGGTTTTACTCGCCAAGTTTCATCGAGGATATTTATTGGCGGAAATTTCTCGCCGAGGATGCGCGCTTTTTGCACTTTTTCTTTTTCTTGTTCGTCGATCCAGAAGAGGCCGCCGGTGGAGCCGAATGGTTCGAATACAGAATCCGACGTCCGCGTCGCGTGCGCGTGCGGTAGTTTCAGCCAGCGCCAGAAACCTTCGCGCGTGTAAGGCACTTTATAGCCAGGTACGTATGAACCAAGCTCATCGATCATTTGTTCGATCTCTTTAGCTAGATGCTCTCGTTCTTCTTTTGTTGTGGCATCGCGATAAGCAATTATCTTTTTATCGAGGATTGGGTCCGCAGTATTGGTGACGTTATTGGTTTGCGGTTTGTGGGCGTTGTCGGAGTGGTAGAACTCCCAGTAGGTCGGCGCAATGCCACCACCAGCCCAGGCCATCCATGCAATTTGATGCTTTTTTTCCATTACCTGTTTGTAGTACGCCGTTGAATCAAGCAGCTGTAGCGTCAATTCGACTCCAGCTTTGCGTGCTTCCTCTTTCAATACGACCAATCTTGCGGTGTGATCGTCGCTGCTGTAGCTGATACGTACTGAAAGCCTTTGTCCGTTCTTGATACGAATACCATCGGAGTCGCGATCATTCCATCCTGCTGCTTTGAAGTAATAATCAGCTTTTGCAAGATCGAATGGCCGAGCCCGAATGCTACGATTGCTGTAATCGCCGTAGCCCTCATTTAATGTTTGCTTGCGTTCGTAATCGCCACGTAATACGGTTTTTAGCAACTGATCGAAATTCATCGCATAAGCCAAGCCGTATCGAACATTACGATCGGCAAGAAGCGCATCATCCTGATTTAAAAATAAACCCTGCGCCGGTTGCGTGGTGTCATTGTAAAATTTGATGCGGTTGATATAACCATTGTCATAAGCTGGCCCATGCGCTTTTTTGTACCAAAGTCGCGGCATTATTAATGGAAAGGCGTCGATGTCGCCTTTGATGAAATAATTGTGGGCAACATTCAGGTCCCGAATTACTTTGATTCGTACATATTCCGGGTTAAATCGATATTTGAAGAAGCGCTTTTCGCTACCCCACCAATTTTCCACGCGTTTAAATTCGATGTACTTGCCTTTACGGATACTGTCGATTTGGTAAGGACCGGTATTCGGAGCCAATTTCCAGTTGTAGTCTTCGACCCAATTTTTATCGAGTTTGTGAAAATGGCGTGGAATAGGATTGATTGCGACATCGAACAATAATTCATTCGCAGGTTTAGCGCTCGCTTCGCGTACTGCAATGGTGTAATCGTCAAACTTGAGTACGTCGGTAATAATTTCGGTGTAATAGTTGTTGTACCAAGGCGCGACAATAAATGTGGAGCGCATGAATTCGAGTGCAAATAAATAATCGTCCGCGGTCACCGGATTACCGTCGGACCAGCGGGCATCTCGATCAAGTCGAAAATAAACCGTTTTCCCATCGTCACCAAATGCCCAATGGGTCGCTAATTCCGGGATCGGCTTAAGCGTATTGGGGTGCATACTGACGAGGCCGAGGTTGTTGGCACGTATATATCCAGCGAAGCTGCTATTGGAATCCGGACCAACTAACCTCAGTGTCGGCGGAAAGCTGCTGATAAACGTCCGAAACCGCCCGCCACGTTTGGCATTCGGGTCGGCAAAAATCGGATCGGTATCGTTGGTTTGCCACTGTAAATTAGGCGGCAGTTGTGGGACTGCGTGCGCAGTACACGCCATAAACAGCAATATGAATGCGATGAATGCACCGAATTTATTCATACGTATTGAACACCTTCGGATCGAACGCTTCGCGAATGGCTTCGCCGATGAATGTCACCAGCATCAGCACCAAAGTCATAGCGACGACGACGCTGGTAACGATCCACGGCGATTCGAGATTGTCGGTGCCTTGTTTTAATAATTCGCCCCAGCTCGGTGTCGGGGCGGGTAATCCGAAGCCGAGATAATCGAGCGCCGTTAATGCGGTGACGCCGGCCGCTACAGAAAACGGTGCGAAAGTTACTACCGTGGAAACACTGTTCGGCAAAATGTGGCGAAAAATAATGCGCGAACCGCTGGCGCCGATTGCGCGCGCGGCGAGGACGTAATCGCGCGAGTTTTCGCGATAACTCGCGGTGCGCATGTACCACGTCATGCTTGTCCAGCTGAATGCAATCATGATTAACAGCAATGTCCAAAAGCCGGGCGGTACGATCGACGCGACGATCATGATCACGTACAGCGTGGGAATGTTTGACCAGATTTCGATGAGGCGTTGGAAGACCAAATCGAAAGCGCCGCCCCAATAACCCATCAGGCAACCGACGGTTATTCCGATTAAATATTCGAATACGAGTAAGGCAACGGAAAATGCGATGGCGATGCGAAAGCCGTAGAGCAAACGCGCTAGCACATCGCGGCCGGTAGTATCGGTGCCGAGCCAGTGATGGGCGGAGGGTGCGAGTGGCGGAAATTCTCCACTGGCTAAATCATTTTCGTACGGGCTGAATGGAACAGGGGGCATCAATACCCAATTGCTATTGTTTTGCTGCTTAAAAATATCTCTTAACGTTTTGTAGTCCGTTTCGTAATCGTATTCGAGGCCGAATGTTTTACCGGGTACGACAGCGCCATAGGTTGGAAAAAACCATTGGTCGTTGTAATGCACGATCAACGCGCGATTGCTGACCAATAATTCGGCGCCAAGACATAACACAATAAGTGCGCCCAGAATGACTGCGGAAAAATAGCCGCGACGCAGTGCGCGAAAACGGGCCCATCGTTTCTGCGTGATCGGATTGAGTTTGAAGCCAAATTTCATACTTACTTTTCTCCGAACCGAATGCGTGGATCGACGAGCGCCACACAAATATCGGAGAGAATATTTCCAATCAGAAACAGGAGTGAGCTGATTACAAGAATACCCATAACGACGGGGTAGTCGCGTTCAAGTACCGATTCGAAGCCGAGCAGACCAATCCCGTCGATATTGAAAATGGTTTCGATTAAAAACGATCCGCCAAGTAATAATGAAATATTGTTCCCGAATGAAGTCGCTATCGGAATCAGACTGTTGCGCAAGGCATGGTTGCGCACGGCGCCGTTGAAGCTCTGGCCTTTCGCAACCGCGGTGCGCATGTAATCCGCTGATAAATTGTCCATCAATGCGTTTTTCATCATTAATGTGGTCAATGCAAAGCTGCCCGCGAGATAAGCAGTCAGTGGTAGCGCAGCGTGATACCAGACATCGAATATTTTTCCGCCGAGCGAGTAGGTATCGAAATCGTCGCTGACGAAACCGCCGAGCGGAAACCAATCGAGCTGCGAAGCGAATAATGTAATCAGGGCGATACCGACAACGTAACCGGGCAGCGCGTAGCCGAGAAAAACGATTATCGAGGAGACGTTATCGAACCACTTGCCGTGGCGCACGGCTTTTGCGATACCGAGCGGAATGCAAATGCCATACGTAATGATGAGCGTGGTAACGCCATAAAAAATTGAAACGGGGAAGCGTTCTTTAATCAAACTCCACACGGGATCGTGATAACGCGTCGAGCTGCCGAGATCGAGATGTAAAACGCGCCACAGCCATTGGCCATAGCTGACGATAATCGGTTTGTCGAAACCGTAGTACGCGCGCAATTGTTCGAGTTGTTTTTCATCGAGCGTATTGCCCGATCGGCTTCGGCTTTGCCCATGTTCGCCTTGTTGCATTGACTGCGTCATCATGCGCTCGATCGGTCCGCCGGGGACGACGCGCGTGATGGCGAATACCAATAGCGTAATGCCGACAAATGTCGGAATGATCAGCAATAGACGGCGTAAAAAATAACCGGTCATCAATGGCTTCTTAATATTAAAGGCGGGGCTACGTTAACAAGATCGCTGCCGGCCGACAACAATGCATGGTCTACACTTGCCGTGACTTTATAACGCTTAACTACAAATAACGGTTCTCGGGCATGGCTATTCAAACGACCAATCAATCGACTAAAGGCATCGACGCGTGGGTGACGCGTTTGAGTCGCAACGAGTTGCCTGTGTTATCCGAGGTAATGCGCGAAATCAATCGCCTCGCCAGCGGCTCGGATACCAACGTCAATCAATTATCGGCAGTGATTCTGCGCGATGCGGCGTTGACGTCGAAGGTGCTGCGGTTGGCGAATAGCGCGTATTTCAATCCGCAGGGCGGCATGGAGGCAACCACGATCAGCCGCGCGGTGGTCAAGCTGGGTTTTCAGGGCATCAAGGCGATTTCATTGTCGGTGATGCTGATCGATTCGCTGCTTAAAAAAGGTGCCAAGCAGCGAATGCTCGAATGGCTCGCGCGCGGATTTCACGCCGCGGTGCAGGCCGAGCGAATGGTCGTTAGTCGCGATAAATCGATAAAAGAAGATGTTTTCATCGCGGCGTTACTGCTGCACGTCGGTGATATGGCGTTCTGGAGTTGCCGCGGCGAACAGATGCAGGAGCTTGAACGCATTCTCGGTATGCAGCCGAGTAATTCGGATTACGAGCGCAGTGTGCTGGGTACGACGCTGCGTGAAATTACCCAGCAACTCGCATCGTTGTGGCAACTCGGCGATACGTTGCAGGAGGCGCTTCAGAACGAAGAGTGCGACACGTTCGCAGCGCAAGCGGTGCGATTGGGCGATGAAATAAGTCTTGCCGCCGAGCATGGCTGGGATTCGCCGCAGGTCGAGGCGATCATCGAGAAAGTGGTCGCATTCACTGGTCAAAGCCGCGATGAAGTCAGGCAGTCGATGTTGAAAGGTGCTGAGGATGCGGCTGCGATTGCATTGAATTACGGCGCGAATAAAGTCTGTAATTTTATTCCGAGCACCGCCGATGCGCCGCCGCGAGCTCGTATCAGCAAAGCCGATCCGCAATTGCAGCTGAGTATTTTGCGTGAACTCGCGACCATGGTTCACGAAAACGTCGATGTAAATACGTTATTTCAAACTGTCGTCGAAGGCATTCATCGCGCAATTGGTTTTGAGCGGGTTGCGCTGTTGTTGATCGATCCGAAAAAGAAACTATTGCTGGCGAAGTACGCGCTTAGCGATGACAGCACTGCCTGGCGCGAATCGTTGCAATTTTCGATTAAAGGCGAGCAGGACAATCTATTGTCGTATTGCCTGCATTCGCGCCAGCTATTGTGGATGCGTCCGGATACACCCGGTCAGTTAAAACATTTACGCGACGAGCGATCGGCAAAATTACTGGCGCTCGATAACTGCGTGATCGCGGCGCTTTATGCCGGTGCGAGGCAAATCGGTGTATTGATTGCCGATCGCGATCTTCAGGGCGATCCCATCGAGCAAGAGCAGTACGAAAGTTTTTGTCATTTCGTACAACAGGCGAATATGGGGTTGTCGATGTTGGCGGATAGAAGGGGGCGTTCGTAAGAGTGCGCCCGATCGTCGAATGATGGAGTTCTAGCGTCGATTAAACGGGCGACTTCGATAAACATTCACATCGATAAAGCAGTCACTTCGATAAAACAGTTACTTCGATAAAAATAGTCACTTCGATAAAAACAGGGTCAGCCGTTGGCCGGGTTGCAATAACGAGCGCGGGTT
>CAMLJR010000076.1 GCA_946480345.1 uncultured Spongiibacteraceae bacterium | reverse complement strand
GCCAGTAAATTCGTTCGCGGCGATGCCGTCGCCGGCATTTTGATTCTGTTCATTAACCTGATCGGCGGTGTCGTGATCGGCATGTTGCAGCACGATCTCGATTTCGGTCACGCGATGCAGGTGTATTCGCTGCTGACGATCGGTGACGGTCTGGTGGCGCAGGTGCCATCGCTGATGCTGTCGGTTGCGGCGGCGGTGATGGTGACGCGCGCCAATAGCTCGAAAGATATGGGCGAGCAGGTGCGCAGCCAGATGTTCGATTCGCCGAAAGCGCTCGGTGTCACGGCAGCGGTGCTCGGTGTCATGGGATTGGTGCCCGGCATGCCGCATATCGCCTTCGGTGGCCTGGCGGCGCTGGCGGCTTATGGCGCGCACAAAATTCATCAAAAACGCACGCAGGCAGCCGATCAGCAACAGGCTGAAGTGCAGCAGCGTGAAGTAATCGCGCAGCAGAAGGTTCCCGAATTGCCCGAGCTGGGCTGGGACGATGTGCAGCCGGTCGATGCGATTGGCCTCGAAGTCGGCTATCGCCTGATTCCGCTGGTCGACAAAGCGCAGGGCGGCGAATTGCTCGGCCGTATCAAGGGCATTCGTAAACGGCTGTCGCAGGATGTCGGCTTTCTGGTGCCGTCGGTGCACATTCGAGACAACCTCGATCTGCGGCCGGATGGCTATCGCATTGCCATCATGGGCGTCACTGCCGGCGAGGGCGAAATTCACCCCGAGCGCGAGCTGGCGATCAATCCCGGTCAGGTATTCGGCAATCTCGATGGCATGCCGACGCGCGATCCGGCCTTCGGTCTCGATGCGGTATGGATCGATCCGAGCCAACGCGATCACGCGCAGACATTGGGTTATACCGTCGTCGATGCGAGCACCGTCGTCGCCACGCATCTGAATCAACTGTTGTTGAAACAACTGCACGAGTTGCTCGGTTTCGACGAAGTACAAAACCTGCTGCAAGCGCTCGCGAAACAATCGCCGAAACTGGCCGAGGAGCTGGTACCGGCGACGCTGTCGCTGAACATGCTGGTGACCGTGCTGCGCTGTCTGTTGCAGGAAAAAGTACCGATTCGCGATACGCGCACGATTGCCTCGGCGATCGCCGCCATCGGACCGAAGAGTCAAGATCCCGCCGTTTATACCGCAGCGGCAAGACTGGCGCTCAGCCGTATCATCGTGCAAAAAATCTTTGGAAATACAACGACTTTGCCGGTGATGACATTGTCGCCCGCCATGGAACAGTTATTGCTCAAAAGCCTGCAGCAGGCACAACAGCTGGGTAATTCTGACGATATCGTGCTGGAACCCGGTCTTGCCGAACGGCTGCAAGTCGCAATTCGCGAGGCAGCGCAGAAGCAGGAAATGGCCGGTAAACCGGCAGTGCTGTTGGTATCCGCGCCGTTACGCGCGGTGCTTGCCAAGTTCGCGCGCTACATCAACGGCGAAATTCATGTGCTTGCGTTTACCGAAATACCGGACGACAAGCAGGTAACCATCGAAGCCAGCATTGGCTGATCGATAGATAGGCGATAACGGCCAGCTCGACGAGGACGAATATGAAAAGTTTCATTGCCGCCGATATGCGCAGCGCATTACGCATGGTGCGCGAAGCACTGGGTGAGGACGCAGTCATTCTGTCGAACCGCCGCGTGCCGCAGGGTATCGAGCTGGTTGCTGCCGCTGATATGCCGCCATTGCCGCCGCGTGCGGAGGTTGCTGCCGAGCCCGAGTCTGTCACTGGCTATGCAGCGGTCGATCCCTACGCAAACGCGCAGCGCGCGCGCCAGACTCAGAGCGGCGGAGACGCCGGCTGGGGACAGATGCAGCAGGAATTACGCGCAATGCGCGACATGATCGAACAGCAATATTCGAATTTCTCATGGCAGCAATTCCGCACTCAGCAGCCGGCGCAGGCTGCAATGTGGCGACGCTTGCAGCGCCTCGGTTTGAGCGGTGAGATCGTGCGCGAGCTGATCGAAAAGCCGCGCGCCAATGCCGAAGGGAATGCGGGTAAAAGCGCCAACGAAGCGTGGCAACAATTGATGGCCGAATTGAGCGCCGACATTCCAGTATGCGATGGCGATTTAATCGCGCAGGGCGGCGTATTTGCTTTCGTTGGCCCGACCGGCGCCGGCAAAACGACCACAATCGGCAAACTCGCCGCGCGTTATGTTCTCGATCATGGCAATGCCGATATCGCGTTGATTACCACCGACAGCTATCGCATCGGCGCGCATGAACAATTGCGCACGCTGAGCCGCATTCTGAATGTGCCGTGTAAATTCGTGTCGGGTCAGCGCGATCTGGCGGCGGTGCTGTATGAGGTTCGACACTGTAAATTGGTGCTGATCGATACCGCTGGCCTGAATGCGCGCGCGCCTGAATTCGCACGACAAATGGCGCAGCTCGAAGCGCTGGGCGATGGTGTGCAGTGCATTCAAGTACTCGCCGCCAATAGTCAGCAGCAGGCGTTACAAACCGCGCACAAGATGTATCGCACCGAAAATATGGCGGGCTGCATTTTTACCAAGCTCGATGAAGCCGGCAGCCTCGGCGAATGCATCAGCCTGTTGCTCGACAGCGGGCTGCCGCTCGCCTATCTGGCGGATGGTCAGGATATTCCCGGCGCGCTGACGATCGGTACCGGCAAGGCACTGGTGACGCAGGCAATCGCGCTGGCGAAGCAGAATGAAAGCAACGAGGCGGAGCTGGCGCAAGTGTTTGCGCGGCGTGGCTAAAAAACGCAATCCGCTGAAGTGAAACAAGTTAAGGGCCGCCGCAGTGAATGCATTAAACGAGTGAAATGCATTAAAGCGGCTACACTTAGCGCATCTTTTTTCCAGTGGCCGTCATTTGCACGTCCATCTTTTCCTGCGGGGAGTCAGCGCTGGTATGAGCAGTAGAAACCCGGTGCAAGTCATCGCTGTTACCGGTGGTAAGGGCGGCGTAGGTAAAACCAGCGTGTCGATCAATCTCGCGGTGGCGCTCGCGCAACTCGGGCGTCGGGTTGCAGTGCTCGATGCTGACTTGGGGCTTGCCAATGTCGATATCCTGCTCGGCCTTACCGCCAAACGTAATCTTGAAGATGTGCTCTCGGGTGAATGCAGCCTTGCCGAGGTGATGCTCACCGGTCCCGCCGGCATTCGTATTATTCCGGCCTCGTCGGGAACGCAGCGCATGGCGCAACTTGGCGCGATGGAACACGCCGGCCTGATTCATGCGTTCAGCGAGATCAGCGAACAGATCGATGTGTTGATCATCGACACCGCCGCCGGTATTTCCGATTCTGTTGTCAGCTTCGTGCGCGCCGCGCAGGAAGTGCTGGTGGTCGTCTGCGACGAACCATCGTCGATCACCGATGCGTACGCGCTGATTAAATTATTGAACCGCGATTACGGTATGACCCGATTCCGCGTTCTGGCGAGCATGACTCGCACCGCTCAGGAAGGGCAGAACCTGTTCAACAAACTGACGGTGGTCACCGAGCGCTTTCTCGATACCACGTTGCAATTCGTCGGCAGCATTCCGTTCGACGATCATCAGCGCAAGGCGATTCAACGCCAGCGCGCGGTAGTGGACATGGCGCCGCGCAGCAAAGTCGCGCAAGCGTTTATCAGCCTCGCCGATAAAGTCGATAAATGGTCGCTGCCGAGTTCGCCGCGCGGCCATCTCGAGTTTTTCGTCGAACGTCTAGTGCAACCGGTTGCAGCCGGACAATAACCATGACGGCCGGGTCGTAGACGATGGCGGTATCCGATCGGCTGGCAATGTACGGCAGCGCGCAGGGCAATAGCTCGGCGCAACTGGTCGAACGCTATTCGCCGCTGGTCAAACGCATCGCGCATCATCTGCTCGCGCGTTTGCCATCGAGCGTACAGGTCGACGATCTGATTCAATCCGGCTTGATCGGTCTGCTCGAAGCCGCCCGCAATTACGATGCGACCAAAGGCGCAGCGTTCGAAACCTACGCGGGTATTCGTATTCGCGGTTCGATGATCGACGAAGTGAGGCGTGGCGATTGGGTGCCGCGTTCGGTGCATCGCAATACCCGCCGTATCCAGGAAACGATGATTCGTTTGCAAAAGTCGCTCGGACGCGAGGCGAACGATCAGGAAATGGCGGCGGAGCTTGGCATCAGCATCCCCGAATATCACACGATGGCGCAGGATTCGCTGTGCAGCCGTTTATTCAGTCTCGATGAATTGAGCGGCGACGACGAGCGTCCCAACGATTTTGTGCCGAGCGATGCGCCATCGCCCGCGGAGGGTGCTCAGCGCGATGCGCTGCGTCACCATCTGGCATCGGCGATCGGCGCGTTGCCCGAGCGCGAACGCCTGGTCATGGCGCTGTACTACGACGAAGAATTGAATTTAAAAGAAATCGGTCTCGTGCTCGGCGTCAGCGAGTCGCGCGTCAGCCAGATTCACAGTCAGGCCACGTTGCGGTTGCGCACTAAAATGACGGACTGGGAAGCGCGCGACATACTGGAATGATTCGATAACTATCGGCTTACAACATCGATAACTCTGCCGATCGATAGCTCGCAAGCCAATGTCTTATCCCGCAATGCCTTGGCAAAAACGCTGAGGTTTTGCTCAAGCTTTCGCCAGAGCGGCAGTTATATCGACTATGAATGCGGTATCGAGCGATGAGTATTCCTTCGATTCGCAAAACAGCGACTAGACTGGCTTGATTCAGCTACTAGACTCTGTGAGCGGCGGCTACGGCAGTCAGATTTTTTCGTTAGGAGGTTGCTTTGGACAAAAATATGAAGATTCTCATCGTCGACGATTTTTCGACCATGAGGCGCATCATCAAAAATCTTCTGCGTGATCTTGGCTTCACGAATACTTCGGAAGCCGATGACGGTGCTACCGCACTGCCGATGCTGCAAAACGGCAATTTCGATTTTCTCGTCACCGACTGGAATATGCCCGGTATGACCGGGATCGATCTGCTCAAGGCAGTCCGCGCCGACGACAAACTGAAGAATCTGCCGATTCTGATGGTGACCGCGGAAGCCAAGCGCGATCAGATCATCGAAGCCGCCCAGGCCGGGGTTAACGGCTACGTCGTCAAACCGTTCACCGCCGCCGTGCTCAAGGAAAAGATCGAAAAGATCTTTGAACGCGTCGAAGCCTCCAAATAACAATTCGTCGAGATGTAACGATCATGCTGGGCGCAGAGAATTTCGAAGGTCAGTCAGAGCTGCTGGATGAATTAAAAGAGCGCGCACGCGGGCTCGTCGAACGCCTCGAACAAGGCGATTTTCCAGCGGCGGCGGAAATGATCCGCTACATCAACGAGGCGCGCGATCGCAGTATTTATCGCGAAGTCGGCAAGCTCACACGCGGGCTGCACGAGGCCATCCTCAATTTCGAGATCGATGCCACCCATCACGGCATCGAGAACGAGAGCATGTCGCAGATGGCGAATGCGCAGGAGCGGCTCGACTACGTCATTAACCTCACGCAGAAATCCGCCGATAAAACGATGGATATGGTCGAGGCGGGCATTCCGGTAGCGGAACAGCTCGGTGTCGACGCGCGCGCCTTGCAGGCCGACTGGCAGCGATTGATTCGCCGCGAAATGAAGCCCGAGGAATTTCGCGATCTGTATCACCGCATCGACGAATTTCTCGGTAAAGCGGGCGACAGCTCCAGCAATCTTTCGGAAAAATTCAATTCGATTCTGCTGGCGCAGGATTTTCAGGATTTGTCCGGCCAGGTGATCAAGAAAGTCATCACGCTGGTGCAGGAGGTGGAATCGCGCCTGGTCGAGCTGATGCGTGTCGCGGGTCAGGTCGAGCAATTAACCGGCATTTTCCGCACGCATGACGAGAAAGAGAAAACGGCTGTCGCGGACACGGTAGCCGAAGGTCCGCAGATCAAGGCGCACGAACGCGCCGACGTGGTATCCGGTCAGGACGACGTAGACGACTTACTGTCCAGTCTTGGCTTCTAAGGAACACGTATGAGCTTCGGCGAAGACGAAGAAATTCTGCAGGACTTTTTGGTCGAGGCAGGCGAAATTCTCGAGCACCTGTCCGAGCAATTGGTCGATCTCGAACAGCGTCCGGCCGATCGCGATTTATTGAATGCGATTTTCCGCGGGTTCCATACCGTTAAAGGCGGCGCCGGCTTTCTGCAATTGAACGCACTGGTCGAATGCTGCCACATCACCGAAAACCTGTTCGACATGCTGCGCAACGGCAAACGTTCGGTGACGCCGGCACTGATGGACGTGGTGTTGCAGGCGCTCGATGCCGTCAACGAAATGTTCACGCAGGTGAAGTCGGGTGAAGAGCCGACGCCTGCCGATCCCGATTTACTTGCGCGCCTGCACGATCTGGTTGAAGGCGGCGCCGATGAGGCCGCGCCGGTCGCTGCGGAAATGCCAGCGCAAGCGGCCATCGCCGTTTCATCGCCTGCCGCGTCAGGCGATGCGCATCAGGATATTACCGACGCCGAGTTCGAGCAGTTTCTAAATGCGCTCGGCCCCGAATCCCCGAATTCAGACTCCGAGGGCGCCGCGCCCGCCGCTGCCGCAGCCAGCAATTCCGATGAAATCACCGAAGATGAATTCGAGGCGTTGCTCGATCAGTTGCAAGGCAAGAACAAGCCGGCCGCCGCGCCTGTCGCTCCGGTTACGGCAAGCGGCGGCAGCGATGAAATCACCGAAGACGAATTCGATGCACTGCTCGATCAACTGCACGGTAAAGGCAGCGCTCCGAGCGCCGTATCCAACGCGCCTGCAGCACCTGCGCCCGCAGCCGGTGGCGACGATTTAATTCGCGATGACGAATTCGAAGCGTTGCTCGATCAATTGCATGGCAAGGGCAAAGGCCCGGCGGTTGTCGCGCCCGTAGCAGCGGCATCGGTGCCGGCGCCGTCGCCCGCACCTGTTTCTGTTCCTGTTCCTGCTCCCGCTCCAAAACCGGCACCGGTTGCCGCGGCAAAACCTGCGGCTGCGCCGACGCCACCGCGCGTCGAAAAACCGGCTGCCGCATCCGACGACGAAGGTCAGAAGGGTGGCGCTGCTGCCGAAACGACGGTGCGTGTCGACACGCAACGTCTCGACGACATCATGAACATGGTGGGCGAGCTGGTACTGGTACGTAACCGGCTGGTTCGGCTCGGTGCCAGCAGCGGCGAAGAAGCATTGGTAAAAGCGGTCGGCAATCTCGATGTCGTCACCGCCGATCTGCAAACCGCCGTGATGAAAACGCGGATGCAACCGATCAAAAAAGTATTCGGCCGGTTTCCGCGCGTCGTGCGCGATCTCGCGCGCAATCTGAAAAAAGAAGTCGTGCTCGAATTGCAGGGCGAAGAAACCGATCTCGATAAAAATCTGGTCGAAGCGCTGGCCGATCCGTTGGTGCATTTGGTGCGCAATGCGGTCGATCACGGTATCGAAAATCCGGAAAAGCGCGAATCCGCCGGTAAACCGCGCGCAGGCAAAATCGTGCTCGCGGCCGAGCAGGAGGGCGATCACATTCTGTTGTCGATCACCGATGACGGCGCAGGCATGGACCCGGAAATTCTCCGCCAAAAAGTGGTCGAGAAAGGTTTGCTCGATACCGATGCGGCGGCGCGCCTCAGCGATACCGAATGTTTTAATTTGATTTTCCTGCCGGGTTTTTCGACCAAGACCGAAATCTCCGACGTGTCCGGTCGCGGTGTCGGCATGGATGTCGTCAAAACCAAAATTTCGCAGCTGAACGGCCAGATCCAGATTATTTCCAAGGTCGGCGAAGGCACGCGGCTCGTCATCAAAGTACCGCTGACGCTCGCGATCATGCCGACATTGATGGTGATGCTCGGGCAGCAGACATTTGCGCTGCCGCTCGCCAGCGTTAACGAAATTTTCCACATGGATTTGCGCCGCGTGAACGTGATCGACGGTCGCGAAGTGATTACCGTGCGCGACAAAGCGATTCCGCTGTTCTTCCTGAAAAGCTGGCTCGTCAAAAATACCTACGGCGAACCGCGTCCCGAAGAGGCGCATGTGGTGATCGTATCGGTCGGCATTCAGCGCGTCGGTTTTGTCGTCGATCAATTGATCGGGCAGGAAGAGGTCGTCATCAAACCGCTCGGCAAAATGTTGCAGGGCACGCCGGGTATGGCCGGCGCGACGATCACCGGCGATGGCCGCATCGCATTGATTCTCGACGTGCCGAGCATGCTGAAGCGTTATGCGCGCTGATGTATCTCGCTAGCGATACCCGATAAACAAACAAAAAATTAAACAGATTTGAGGTAGTGAATGACGGTTACCGTGCTCATTGTGGATGACTCCAGTTTCTTCCGCCGCCGGCTGACCGAGATGATCGATCAATGCCCGGGCCTGCGTGTGGTCGGTACTGCCAGCAATGGTCGCGAAGGCGTTGCCAAGGTGCTCGAACTGAAACCCGACGTCGTCACGATGGATTACGAAATGCCGGTTATGGACGGCATTTCCGCAGTGCGCGAAATCATGGCGAAACAACCGACGCCGATTTTGATGTTTTCGTCGCTGACGTACGAAGGCGCGCGCGTCACGCTCGATTCGCTCGACGCCGGCGCCGTCGATTATCTGCCGAAAAATTTCGACGAGATTTCACGCAATTCGGTCGAGCTGAAAGACAAGCTCGCCGAACGTATCAAGATGGTCGCGAAAGCCCGGCGCAAACCGGTGGCACCATCGACGCCAGTCCGTGCCGCTGCGCCGCTGAGCAAGCCTGTTAGAGAAGCTGCGTCGGCGACTCCCGCTACAAAAGAACAACCGCCGCGTACTGCAACGCGCGCACGCAAAAACTACAGTCTGGTAGCGATCGGCACTTCCACCGGCGGGCCCGTCGCGCTGCAAAAAGTGTTGAGTGCATTACCGGCGAATTTTCCGTTTCCCATCGTATTAATTCAGCACATGCCGGCGACTTTCACATCCGCGTTTGCCGAGCGCCTGAACAGCCTGTGCAAAATTGAAGTGAAGGAAGCCATCGATGGCGACAGCCTGCGACCAGGCGTCGCATTGCTGGCGCCGGGCGGCAAGCAATTGATGATTTCAAAAGGCGGCAAGGTGAAAGTGCTGCCGGGCGATGAGCGCGTCAATTACAAACCCTGCGTCGACATTACCTTTGCATCGGCGGCGAACGTTTATCGCGATCAGGTGTTGGCATTAGTGCTGACCGGCATGGGCAGCGACGGTTGCGAAGGCGCGAAGCTGCTGAAACAAAGCGGCGCATCGGTATGGGCGCAGGACGAAGCGACCTCGGTGATTTACGGCATGCCGATGGCGATTGCCAAAGCGAATCTCGCCGATGAAATCCTGGCGTTACAACAAATAGGACCGCGCCTTGCGGAAATGAGCTGATCATGGATGCATTGAGCGTACTCGGAGTCATCGTCGGCCTCACCGCCATCATCGGCGGTAATTGGCTGGAAGGCGGTCATCTGGGTGCGTTGGCGAATGCGCCGGCAGCGATCATCGTGATCGGCGGAACGCTCGGTGCCGCCATGCTGCAAACACCGCTGACCACGATGCAGCTGGCGGTGCGTCGGCTCGTGCTCGTATTCGTGCCGCTGCGGCTCGATTTCAACGGAGGCGTCAGCAAGATCGTGCGCTGGGCGATGTCGGCGCGCAAGGAAGGGTTGCTCGGTCTGGAAACCGTTGCCGAAACCGAACGCGATGCGTTTGCGCGTAAAGGTTTGCAACTGCTGGTCGATGGCAGCGAGCCCGATTCGATTCGCGCGGTGATGGAACTTGAATCCGATCTGCGCGAACAGCGCGATATCAACGCGGCCAAGTTCTACGAAAGCATGGGCGGCTATTCGCCGACGATCGGCATCATCGGCGCCGTGCTCGGGCTTATTCACGTGATGGGCAATCTTGCCGATCCCAGCAAACTCGGCCCCGGTATCGCGACTGCGTTTGTAGCGACGATCTACGGCGTTGGGCTCGCGAACCTGTTCTTTTTGCCGGTGGCGGCGAAGCTGCGCGTGCAGGCGCGTATCGAATCGCAGTATCGGGAGATGTTGATCGAAGGAGTCATCGCTATTGCCGAGGGCGAAAACCCGCGCGCAATCGAGTTGAAGCTCAATGGCTTCGTCGAGCCTTAGCTATGGGCGGAACCGCAGCGATACGCAGGTAACGAGGTACGGGATGGGCCGGCGCAAGCGTCACGAGGAGCACACCAACCACGAGCGGTGGCTGGTGTCCTATGCCGATTTCATTACGCTGCTGTTCGCATTCTTCGTGGTGATGTATTCGATCTCGCAGGTCAACGAAAGCAAGTACCGCGTGCTGTCGAATACGCTCGAAAACGCATTCAATCAGCCCGAGCTGGCGGTCGAGGCCATCCAGATCGGCGAAACCGCCAAATCGAATCCCACCAATCTCATTCAGCTCAACGATGCCGCCGCCAAAGACAAGGATGGGCAGGGCGGCGAGCAGGAAAGCGACATGCCCGATGAGTTCCAGCAGATCGCGAATCAGATCGAGCAGGCGTTCGGCGATTTGATGAAGCAGGACATGGTGACGCTGCGCGGCAACGAGGAATGGCTCGAAGTCGAAATGCGCTCATCGCTGCTGTTCGATAGCGGCGATGCGACGCTGAGCAAAAACGCGCTTGTGCTGCTCGGCCAAATCGCCGCGATTCTGAAAGAGCAGAAAAATGCCGTGCGGGTCGAAGGCTTTACCGACAATGTGCCGATTCACACCCCACGCTATCCGAGCAATTGGGAGTTATCGTCGGCGCGTGCGTCGGCAGTGGTGCAGTTATTTATTGAAGAGGGCATCGATGCTTCGCGTCTGGTTGCCGCCGGTTACGGTGAATTTCAGCCGGTAGCGGCGAACGACACGCCGGACAATCGCACCCGCAATCGTCGCGTGGTGCTGATGATTTCGAAGAGCGGCGAGTTGAGGCCGGTGCTGAAAGCGGTCGCGCCCAAAGATCAGGCGGCGGGAGAAGCGAGTTCGAGCGGGATTTCTATCGAAGAAGCGCCGACGATATTGCCGCCGCCGATTCCCGCACCCGTCGTTGCGCCGGCCGCACCATAATTGCAGCCAATTGGCGGAACGGGTAGTCGGCTCAGGTATTTGCTCCTGTGGCCGAATAAGTTTCTCCATGTGGCCGAGAACTTGCTGATAAAGTCCCCAACATCGTATCGGTAACAAATATTTGACGCCCGCCGCGCGCGGGTATCGGGGCGCAACGTGCATATCTGGTCGATCGCAAATCAAAAAGGCGGGGTGGGTAAAACCACCACGACGATTGCGCTCGCCGGTTTGTTGGCCGAACGCGGCTCGCGCGTGCTGTTGATCGATCTCGATCCGCATGGCTCGTTGACCAGTTATCTGGGCCACGATCCCGAGCGCATCCCGCATTCCGCGTTCGATCTGTTTGCCGAAAACCCACTGAATTCACGCGATGCAATCCACGCCTTATTGCTGCCCGCCGTGCACGAAAAAATCCGTCTGCTGGCCGCAAGTCCTGCGCTGGCGACCGTCGAGCGGCGCGCGCTGAGCGGCACCGGCACGCGTCTCGCGAAAGCACTGGCATTACTGTGGGACGATTTCGATTACGCGCTGATCGATACGCCGCCGGTGCTCGGTGCGCTGATGATCAATGCCCTCGCGGCATGCAAGAAATTATTGATTCCGGTGCAGACCGAATTTCTCGCACTGAAGGGTTTGGAGCGCATGTTGCGCACGCTGGAAATGCTCGCGCGCTCGACGCAAAAACCGCTGTCGCATTTGATTGTGCCGACGATGTTCGATCGCCGCACGCAGGCATCGGTAAGCAGCCTGCTGACATTGCGCAACCAATATTCGGATCGCATCTGGGCCGGCATGATTCCGGTCGACACGCGCCTGCGCGACGCCAGCAAAGCGGGCCGCCTGCCATCGCAGCTCGACCCGGGTTGTCGCGGCGTGGAAGCGTATACCTCGCTGTTGAAAGTGATTCTGGCCGAGCAATCGGCGCGTCCGCCGATCAAGTCCGGCATTGGGCTGGGTTAATCATGAGCAGCGGATTTCAATCGCCCGATCAAGCCTTGCAAGACTATTTCGATAGCCTGCTCGACGATGCTGAGCCCATCGCTGTTGCCGCTGTACCCGCACCCGCTGTGGCGAACCTATCTTCAACGCCGAATATCGCCATCCTGCCCGCGACTCGGCCTGCACGGGAGCCGCGCGTCGAGCCGCCAATTCGTCCCTACGCCGAGCCGATCCGCACGCTGAATCTGCGTATGCCGTTGCCACCGGTGGCCGAGCCTGAGGTTGTAACGGCGCCTGTCGAGGTGCCGACGACTATCGCGCCGCCGATTGAGATTGCACCGCCGGTTCGAACGGTTATCGAATCGATACCGGCTATCGATACGAAACCGACTATCGATGCGAAACCGACAGTCGATACGAAACCGATCGCTGCCGAGCCGGTAATCGTGGAATCGGCACAGCCGGAGGATGCGCTCGCGTTGATGGCGGCCCCCGCCGATTGGCTGGCGAACGGCCGTCCCCAATGGGCGCAGCAACCGTTCGAGTGTCTGTTATTTCGCGTGGGCGGTTTAGCGCTGGCTGCGCCGCTGACCGAGCTGGGCGCGATTTATCCGCTCGAACAGGACAGTCTCACCAGCATCTTCGGTCAGACTTCGTGGTTTATGGGTTTACTGCCGGTTAAGGATTACAACGTGCGGGCGATCGATACCGCGTTAGTGGTAATGCCCGAGCGCTATGAGCAGCCGATGCGCGAAAATTATCGCTATGTGATCTCGCTGTATGGCGCGGATTGGGGCTTGGCCGTCGATGAGGTGATGAATAGCGTTCGGCTCGATCCCGATCAGGTTCGCTGGCGCGGCCAGCGCAGTAAACGACCGTGGCTCGCGGGTACCGTCGTCGATCAAATGTGCGCGCTGCTCGACATCGGTCAACTGGCGTGGATGTTTCACAATCAGGATCGCAAACGGCGCCAGCCCATGCATTGAGCGACAGCATTCGCGGTGGCGACGA
>CAMLJR010000075.1 GCA_946480345.1 uncultured Spongiibacteraceae bacterium | reverse complement strand
GCGGGCGAGTAAATTATCCATCGAGTAATAGTCGTTATTGGAAGAGGAGCGATTGTATCGGGTTTGCAATCCGCTCGCGGAAATTGATGGACTTAAAGCATCGGCTGCAAATATTTCCAAATGTTGGCGAGAATTTTTTGTTGTCCGTCCGCGCGTGGATGCAATCCATCGTCCTGCATCAATTCGGGATTACCCGCGACGCCTTCCAGCATGAACGGCACCAGCGGTAATTTGAATTCTTTCGCGAGCGCGGTATAGCTTTCATAGAAATCCGATGTGTAACGCAAGCCGTAATTGGGCGGGATTTTCATGCCGACCAACAGAACTTTACTGTTCGCGCGCAGACTGAGTTGCACGAGCTGGCGCAGGTTGTCGCGAATACGTTGAATTTGAAAACCGCGTAAACCATCGTTGGCACCGAGCTCGATCACGACAATGGTCGGCTTATGTTTTTGCAGCAGGTTCGGCAAGCGCGCCAGGCCACCATCGGTGGTATCGCCGGAAATGCCGGCATTGATGACATTACCGTTTGGTAACTTTTGCTGGAGCAGCGACACCCAGCCGTGTTCGCGCGGTATACCATAAGCCGCACTGAGACTGTCGCCCAACACCAGAATCGTTTGCGCGGCCTGTGCATTCGCACTGTCAGCAACTACCCGTGCATTCGCACTAGCGGCAATTAATAGAAGCAGATACAAGCAATGACGAAAACATTTCAACACATGGATACTCCAATGATTCGCACCGATGCCATCGCCAAAACAGTTTTTACTGCGGCTGGTGCGCTGCCCATCTTGAAAGGAATTACGCTGCAGATCAATGCGGGCGAGAGCGTTGCAATCATCGGCGCGTCGGGCTCGGGGAAATCGACATTACTCGGTTTGCTGGCCGGGCTCGATTTACCCAGCAGTGGCAATATCTGGCTAGCCAATCGCGAAATTACCGAACTCGATGAAGATCAGCGTGCGCAGGTACGTGCCGAGTTAGTCGGTTTCGTTTTCCAATCGTTCCAATTGTTGCCGAGTTTAACCGCGCTTGAAAACGTAATGCTGCCTCTGGAGTTGAAAGCGCAGCGCGACGCGCGAAAATCCGCTGAAACATTTTTACAACGCGTCGGTTTAAGTGAACGCCAACATCATTATCCGCGCCAGCTTTCCGGTGGTGAGCAGCAACGTGTGGCGATTGCGCGAGCGTTCGCGACGGAGCCCAAAATTCTGTTTGCCGATGAACCTACCGGCAATCTCGATACCGCCACTGGCGCGACGATCATCGATTTATTATTCGAATTGAATCGTGCGCACCACACGACGCTGATATTGGTTACTCACGAACAGCGATTGGCCGAGCGCTGTGCGCGCCGCATCGAATTAGCTGCGGGCGAAATCATTACCGATACCTATGTGCATCGCGAAGCTCATGCCATGCGCGATTTGAAAGTGGTGAGTGGCGATGAATAAATCGCGCAGCATCGCGCTGTTGAGCGCGAAATTGCTGCTGCGGGACTGGCGCGGTGGCGAGCTTGGTTTATTGCTCGTTGCGTTGGCGATGGCGGTCGCGATCGTCGTGGGTATTGCTTCGTTTACCGAGCGTTTGCAGCTGGGAATCAACGCGAACAGCAATCAATTTCTGGCCGCCGATCGTGTGTTAAGCAGCGCTTGGCCGGTTGCGACGCAATGGTTGGAGCGCGCCGAGCAGTCGGGTTTGCGACGCGCGGAAACCGTAAATTTTCAAACGATGCTGATGGCCGGCGGCCGATCGCAAATCGTTTCGGTGAAAGCAGCGTCGCCCGAGTACCCATTGCGCGGCGAATTAAAAATGGCGCAGCAGCCTTTTGGCGCGGCGCAAATCGCAACGCACGGTCCAACGTCTGGCAGTGTGTGGCTGGATTCTCGCTTGTTGCCACTGCTCGGAATCCATATCGGCGATCGCATTGAAATCGGTGTCGCCAATTTTACCGTCGGTGGCGTTATTGTCAGCGAGCCCGATGGCGGCAGCGATGTGTTCGCACCGCGTGTGCTGATGGCGCTGGCGGATCTCGATTCGACGCAGGTAGTACAGCCCGGCAGCCGTGTGCGCTTCAATTATTTATTTGCTGGTAGCGATGAGAATATCGCGAGCTATCAACAATGGCTTGTGCCGCAACTATCGTCGAAACATCGCTGGCTCGGTATTGGCGACGCGCAACCGCGCATCGGTAAAGCGATGGAGCGTGCGCAGAAATTCTTATTGCTGGCAGGCGCGCTCGGCGTTGCGCTCGCAGGTCTCGCCATCGCATTGTCGGCGCGGCGTTATAGCGAACGCCATTTCGATCACGTTGCAATGATGAAATGTTTCGGCGCGAGCGGTGCGCAGGTGTTCGCTATTTATCTCGCGCATTTATTGTTGATCGGTGCGCTGGGGGCGCTGATCGGCGCATTGAGCGGTTATGCATTGCAGACGGTATTCGCGAAGGTGCTTGCGCAATACATGTCGCAGGTGGCGCCGAGCGGCACGTGGTGGCCGGTATGGATGGCGATTGTCACGGCGGTGGTTTCGCTGTTCGCATTCGCGTTGCCGCCACTTCTATCGTTGCGTGAAATTCCGCCGCTGCGTGTGTTGAGGCGCGATCTCGATAGTCGGCGCGGCCGTGGCATCGGTGCCGTGCTGTTTGGCGTCATCAGCGTTGCCGGCTTGATGTGGTACTACAGCGATAACGCGATGTTGACGCTGACCGTGCTCGGCGGTGCAGCGATCGTATTGCTGGTGGTCGGTACGATTGCGTGGCTGTTGTTGCGCGGCACGCGCGTGATCGGCATGCAGGCGGGCTCGTTCTGGCGATTGGCGATTGCTTCGCTGCAACGTCGTCGCACGCATAATGCGCTACAGGTGGTTATTTTTTCGCTGGCGATTATGTTGTTGTTGATTATCGCGTTGGTGCGCACATCATTGCTGGCCGAATGGAAAACGCAAATTCCGCCATTCGCGCCTAATCATTTTCTCATTAATGTCGCACCACAGCAGGTTCCCGCGCTGCGGCAGTTATTGCAGCAACATCAATTACGCGACGCGGGCTTTTATCCAATGGTGCGCGGTCGGCTGGTTGCGATTAACGATGAACCGGTCAATCGGCAAAGTATTAAAAACGATTCGCGCGATGTCGATCTCGATCGCGAAATGAATCTGACTTGGGCCACCGATTTGCCGAGCGATAATCAATTGCTTGAAGGTCAGTGGTTCGCCGCAGATGATGTCGATGGTGTGTCGATAGAATCCGGGTTGGCGCAACGCCTCGGCGTAAAAATCGGCGATCGGTTGCAATTTCAATTAGGCGATGAGCGGACGGTAGCCAGCGTCAAAAGTATTCGCGGTCTGAACTGGGATACGATGCAACCGAATTTTTTCATGATCTTTCCGCCGGCCGCGCTGCAACATTATCCGGCGACGTACATCACCAGCTTTTATCTGCCGCCCGATCAAAAATTATTTCTGAACGAATTGCTGCATGCATTTCCCACCGTCACTGTGCTGGAGATCGATGCGATCATTGCGCAGGTGCGCGCCATCGTCGATCAGGTTGGCATCGCGGTGGAGTTGGTGCTCTGGTTAATTGTTGGCTGCGGTCTGCTCGTGTTGTTCGCCAGTGTGTTGTCCACGCTCGATTTACGCATGCAGGAAAACGCCGTGTTGCGTGCGCTCGGCGCGCGTCGCCGCTTGATCGTCAACAGTCTGGTGGCGGAGTTCTCGGTTCTCGGTGCATGCGCGGGTTTACTGGCGGCGATTGGTGCGGAAGGCGCTGTCTGGCAATTTCAAACGCGGCAGCTCGATATGCCGTTTACTTTGCATTGGTGGGTTTGGATAGCGGGTCCGCTGCTCGGTGCCATCATGATTGGCGCGGCCGGTTATTTCGGTTGTCGCAAAGTGGTCGATACGCCGCCGCTGCTGGTGCTTAACGCGGCTTAAATTTGTTCGCGCTTAATTCATTCGCGATTCGCGTCGTCGCTGTTTGCGTTGCACGGCAGCGAGATATTGGCCGAGTTTGGTGCGTTGCGATGGCATTGCGACACTGAGCGTGCCGCCCGCAAGTGTGTGCAGCGAGGGCGTGCGAATAACGTAAATGTTGCGCAGATCGATATCGCCGTCGATATCGACGCCGCTGGGTAAGCGAATGGTGCATTTTTCCAGCTGGCGATTTTTCTCCAGTAATTTGCTGACATTGCCGCGCAGGCTGAGCTTGATGCCATCACTCGATAAATTGATGATCTGCGCGCTCAATGGTTCGCCGTCTTTATCGCGCGCACTGATCGAAAGACCGCTCTCGCGTTCGACATAAACCCGGTACGAACGACGCCGCAATGTCGAGCCGATTTCCTCGGGCAATTCCATTCGATACGCAGGTACGCCTTCAATCAACTCGCGCGCGAGTAACTTTGAGAAAAACGCTACTTTAATCCCGCTGGCCTGCGCATTGATTTCCGCTTCGTCGCCTTCGAGCAATTCATCGCGTCCGTCGGCAGGATAAAACTCATCGATCAGCAGATAACTATCGTCCGGATGCAATTCCAGAATCATGCTCTGAAAGGCGCGCTCGATTCGGGAGAATTTAACCTCGATAAAACTATGACGCTTTTGCAACAGCTCGAGCTGCGAATAGTTGTCCTCGGTCCGATCTTTTTTTTCCGCGGTTTTAAGACCGAGGCGGACGAGTAATTTTTTTAACGGAGACATTTTTTTCGTCGAAAGCATTAGGGCGCATTGATGGACATACAGCGCAGCGGATGAATGTGTGCGTGAATGGTATGTTACGGTTCGCGCTTCGGCAAATAACAGAGGCATCGCTATGCAGCTCGGCGTACAGGATAAGGTCTTCATGATCGCGGGCGGCAGCCGCGGTCTCGGCTTCGGCATTGCGGAAGTGCTCGCGCAGGAGGGCGCGTGCATTGCGCTCGGTAGTCGAGAATTAGCTACGTGCGAAGTCGCTGCCGAGCGTTTGCGCGAATCTCGCGGTGCGCGGGCGCTGGCGTATTCGTGCGATGTGACCGATGCCGAGGAGATAGCGCGCTGGGTTGAGCAGGTGCTGAACGAATATGGACGAATCGACGGGCTCGTCGTCAATGCGGGTGGTCCGAAAACCGGTGCATTCGACGCGTTGAGCGATGACGACTGGGAGCAAGGAGTTCAGCTCACACTGATGAGCTCGGTGCGGTTGATTCGCGCTGCGTTGCCTGCATTGCGCAAGCAGGGCGGTTCGATTCTTGTGCTGACTTCGTCGTCGGTCAAAGAGCCCGACAATTATTTGCTGATCTCGGCGGTCATGCGTGCCGGCGTGGCGAATCTGGTGAAAGGAATTTCGTTCGATCTGGCGCGCGAAAATATTCGTATTAATTGTCTGGTTCCCGGCATGATCAAAACCGATCGCATCGATGCGATTGCACAAAATCAGGCGGCAACGAATCGGCGTTCTCTCGACGAGCAATTTGCGTTAATGCAACAACCGATTCCGCTCGGGCGTTTTGGTGATGTCGAGGAGTTCGGCAAGGCCGGTGCATTTTTATTGTCGGATGCGGCGAGCTATATCACCGGTGCAACGCTGGTGATCGATGGCGGAAAAATGAAATCGATGTAAAGCGCGCATTGCTGTATGCAACGCGCGCAATCGATCAGCTTTCCAGTTTTGCAGTCATCGTGATGTCGGCTTTCAATAATCGCGAAATCGGGCAGCCTTCTTTCGCTTTCTGCGCGGCCTCTTCGAACGCGGTTTTATCGGCACCCGGAATTTTCACCGTGACATCGAGATGTACGCCGGTAACGGTGAAACCCGCGTCGAGTTTTTCCATCGTCACCGTTGCATTGGTGTCGATGCTGGTCGGTGTCATGCCGGCATTGCCGAGCTGACCCGATAGCGCCATCGAAAAACAACCGGCGTGAGCGGCGGCAATCAATTCTTCGGGATTGGTACCGATGCCGTTTTCGAAGCGCGTGCTGAACGAATATTGTGTGTTCGATAGCACGCCGCTCTCGCTCGAAATCGTTCCTTTACCGTCTTTCAAACCACCTTGCCAATGTGCGGAAGCTTTGCGTTTCATGTCGTACTCCTTGCGTGAAAATCAGATGGGGATTCGAGCAAAGTGTTCCGGAATTTTTTGTTTTTGTTGAAATGAAAACGGGGAGCACGTTGCCGTCTCCCCGTTCCGTTTTTCATCGCGTCTGCTTACGGCAGCAGATGTTTTACTGCGTCGCGTTCTTCGGCCAGCTCTTTCTCGGTGGCCTTCATTTTTTCCTGGCTGAAGGCGTCGATCGAAAGACCTTGCACGATTTCCCAGGCGCCGTTTTTGCAACGAACCGGGAATGAGTAGATCAGGCCTTGCGCGATGCCGTAGCTCCCATCGCTATACACGCCCATGCTGACCCAATCGTCGCCGTTGGTGCCGAGTGCCCAGGTGCGCATGTGGTCGATTGCCGCGTTAGCTGCCGATGCCGCCGATGATGCACCGCGCGCTGCGATGATCGCTGCGCCGCGTTGTTGTACGGCCGGAATGTAAGTGCCTTTGTACCATTCCTGGTCGACCAGCTCGATCGCGGTTTTGCCTTTGACTTTGGCGTGGAACAGATCCGGATATTGCGTGGAGGAGTGGTTGCCCCAGATCGTCATGTTGGTGACGTCGTTGACGGTAGTGCCGGTTTTTTCCGCCAGCTGCGACATCGCACGGTTGTGATCGAGGCGTGTCATTGCGGTGAAATTTTTCGGTTCGATACCGATGGCATTGCGCTGTGCAATCAGCGCGTTGGTGTTGGCAGGGTTGCCGACGACCAGCACTTTGATGTTTTTGTTCGCGACTTCGGCGATGGCTTTGCCTTGCACGGAGAAAATAGCCGCGTTCGCTTCGAGCAGATCTTTACGCTCCATACCCGGACCGCGCGGACGTGCACCAACCAGCAATGCGTAATCGGCATCTTTGAACGCGACTTTCGGATCGTCGGTGCAGACAACACCGGCGAGCAGTGGGAATGCGCAATCGTCGAGTTCCATTTTCACGCCGTTCAGCGCGTTCTGCGCCGGAGTGATGTCGAGCAGTTGCAGGATGACGGGCTGATCGTTGCCGAGCATGCTGCCCGAGGCAATGCGGAACAGCAGCGCGTAGCCGATCTGGCCAGCAGCGCCGGTAACGGTGACGCGAACGGGTTGTTTCATGGTTGCTTCCTATCGGTGAAGGTTCGGGTTTTGAGCAGGTCGCTGCCGGCGTGGATCGCACGCAGTGCTGCTACCTGGACCGGGATAGGGCCGCCGGAGCGCGGGGCTCGGGCCTCGAAGTGGAGCGCCATTGTAGTCAGGCACTTATTGAAATTCTACCCGGCCCCAATTTGATTATCGGCTGCGCCAATCCCGCAATTCGCCGTTTTCCCGAGCCCGAGTGGGGCGTGAACTGGTAGAATGCCCGCCGATTTTTCGCGCAGCCGATTGCTATGAATTCCGTCAAGACATTCGATCCCACCGATCTCTCTACCGCCGCCGACATAACGTCAGTCGAAACGTCGAAGTCGGTTGATGACGCTTCGGCAGCCATTGAGCAGTCGAGCAACGAAAAGCTCGACAGGAAGAGCAAAACCGAATTCAACAAATTGCAGAAACGGCTGCGGCGTCAGGTCGGCGAAGCGATTGCCGATTACGCCATGATCGAGGAAGGCGACAAGGTGATGGTGTGTCTGTCCGGCGGCAAGGACAGTTACGGCATGCTCGATATTCTGATGAGCTTGCAGCGCAGCGCGCCGGTGAAGTTCGATCTGGTCGCGGTCAATCTCGATCAGAAACAGCCGGGTTTTCCCGAGCATGTGTTGCCGGGGTACCTCGACCAACTCGGCATCGAATATCACATCCTCGAAAAAGACACGTACAGCATCGTCAAATCGGTCATCCCAGAAGGTAAAACCACCTGCGGTTTATGCTCGCGCCTGCGGCGCGGCACGCTGTACGGTTTTGCCGAAGAAATCGGCGCGACCAAAATTGCGCTCGGCCATCATCGCGACGACATTATCGAAACGCTGTTCCTGAATATGTTTTTCGGCGGCTCGATCAAAGCGATGCCGCCGAAATTGCTCAGCGACGACAAGCGCAACATCGTGATTCGTCCACTCGCGTATTGCGAGGAAACCGACCTGATCGAATATGCCGAGCACAAGCAATTTCCGATCATTCCGTGCAACCTGTGCGGCTCGCAGGAAAATCTGCAGCGGCAGGCGATCAAGGAAATGCTGCGCGACTGGCAGAAAAAATTCCCAGGCCGCATCGAATCGATTTTCTCCTCGATTCAAAATGTCGCGCCATCGCAACTGGCTGATACCGATCTGTTTGATTTTACGAATCTGAAAATCGAGCGGGACGAAAGCGCGATTCGATTGCTCGATCTGGGCAATTGATGCAATTAAGCAAAGAGTGAAGGGCGTTAGTCGAGAACTTGCGATAAAAACTGCTCCGCACTCACGATTCGGCATGTACTCACTTTCTCGATACACAACAAATCATTGTCACCGCTCACCAGATACTCCGCTTTTCCAGCCGATGCGAGTTCTATAAACGGCTGATCGTAAGGATCGCGGCAGATTGGCAGTTTCGGTAATTTCGCGGGTATGCGTACTGTTTTGCAGTAAGGCACGTAATCAGCGAGTAATTCCTGTTGCTCAATCTCCGTCAGTTTGAATTTCGGGTACGTGAGTACACGAATTACTTCCGTAATCGTTGCTTTTGATATCAGTGGTAAGCATTGTCCTTGTTGCCAAGCGGATCGCAGCGGCATTAACCGACCATTGGCAAATAGCAATGCGGACAAAACGATATTGGTATCGAAGACGACTGTGACCGATTTTTTTGTCATCGAACGATCACTTCGAAGTTTTTGCGTTTGCCGAGCGTGCCCATGCAATGGCATCGGCGACATCTGTTTCATCCAGCTCCAATTCGGCGAGCTTGGCGCGTATAGCGTCGGCGCGCTGGATGCGCACTGGCGTTAAAACGATCTGGCCGTCACGCATCTCCACCTCAAAATACTCGGTGGGTCCGATCGCTTTGGTAATCGCTTTGGGCAGCGTTATTTGATTCTTGGTGGTGATTTTGGCAAGCATGAAGTTCGCTCCGGTAAAGTAAGGAATCCTTACTTTACGGAACGCGCGCCTTCACATCAACTCCCGATAAGCCCAACTTCACGCTGGCCCACTTTGTGCTCTAACCCTTGCCGAACCGGTCGATTCGGGCGTTCTCGTCAATTTCTTGGCAACGCTGAATCGTCGATGACCGGTTGATCGCGCTTCGCAGCGAGACAAGCGGCGCGATCTCCGTCAGTAGTTTGACTTGCGTTTTATGGATCGAGAGAAGGGTAGTCAGCGATGCGAACCGAACGTGCCGATGTCAATCAGTTGCTGCAGCAGATGCGGCAGATGCAAAGTCAGGTCAGCGAACAGCGCGGCCTTAGCCACAGCACTCCGTTGCAGGGGCTGGACGCGGCGAAAACTCAGCTCGGTACCAGCGCCATCGAACGGCCGCAGGGTTTCGGCGAGATGTTTCGCGGCGCGATCGATTCGGTCAATGCCACGCAGCAGCAGGCAACGAGCCTCGCCACTTCGTTCGAGCAGGGCGATCCGCAAGTTTCGTTGGCGCAGGTGATGGTGGCATCGCAGAAAGCGAGCGTGTCATTCCAGGCGTTGACCCAGGTACGCAATCGCTTGGTCGATGCGTACAAAGACATCATGAACATGCCGGTTTAACGGATAGGCGAGGATAGAAGCAATGGCCAGCGTTCCTGCCACCACTCAGCAAGCCGGACAAGGTCGCGGTTTACTGCCACAAAACAATTTGCTGCAAGGCATGTCGGGTCTTGGCGTACTGCGGCAACTCGGTCTGATGATCGGTCTCGCCGCCAGCGTCGCGATAGGCGTTGCTGTTGTGCTGTGGGCGCAGGGCGGCGATTACCGTCCGCTGTACGGCAGCCTCGAACGGCTCGATTCGTCGGCGGTGCTACAGATCCTCGATACCAACAAAATCAAATACAAGATCGACACCGGCACCGGTGCGTTGCTGGTCGAGGCCGACAAAATCAACGAAGCGCGTCTGAAGCTCGCCGAAACCGGCGTGCCTAACGACAGCAAGGCCGGCTTCGAGCTGCTCGATAAGGAGCAGCCGCTCGGCACCAGTCAATTTATGGAAGGTGCGCGCTATCGCCGTTCGCTCGAAGGCGAACTCGCTCGCACCATCGCCAGCATCACCAATGTGCGCAACGCCCGCGTGCATCTGGCTATCCCGAAAGAATCCGTGTTCGTTCGCGATGCGCGTCCGCCCTCGGCGTCTGTATTTGTCGAGCTGTTTCCGGGCGGTTCTTTGCAGGCCGCACAGGTCAAATCGATCGTCAATCTGGTCGCGAGCAGCATTCCGGAATTGAAACCGGAGAACGTTACCGTGGTCGATCAGAAAGGCGTGTTGTTGTCGCAGTTGGCAATGGACGATCCGCAGCTGGTCGCCGCGAACAAGCAGCTGGAATATGCGCACCGCATCGAGAAGCAGCTGCGCGACCGCATCAATTCGATGTTGGAGCCTTTGCTGGGCGCCAATAAATTCCGGGCCGAGGTTTCCGCCGATGTCGATTTCACCGCGGTGGAAGAAGCGGGCGAAATGTATAACCCGGACACGCCCGCGATTCGCAGCGAACAGCGCATCGAAGAACAGAAGCCCGGCAGCAGCCCGAGCGGTGTGCCTGGCGCTCTGAGCAATCAGCCGCCCGCCGATGGTCGCGCGCCGGAACAGGCAAACCCACCGGGCGCAGCCGCCAATCAACCGGCTCCGCAGGGCACCGGCAGCTCGACCGCTCCGGCGAGCGGCGGCGCCAAAACCGGTGATCGTTCACGCGAACAACTGGTACGCAACTACGAGCTCGACCGCACGCTCAGCTACACCAAGCATCAGGTCGGCAAATTGCGTCGTGTCACTGTCGCGGTCGCCGTAGACAACAAAGTGGCGGCGGATGCTAAGCCAGGCGAGGCCGGTGCACCGCTGGATGCCGAAACGCTGGAGCGGCTGGCTATACTCGTTCGCAACGCCGTTGGCTTCGATGCGGCGCGCGGTGATGTCGTCAACGTCGTCAACTCGCCCTTTGTGGCAGTCGTCGAGGAAGAGGGCACCGTCGAAGAAACGCCGATCTGGCAGCAACCGTGGGTCGCGGGTATCGCGAAACAAGTGGTTGCCGTGTTGATGGTTCTGGCATTGATTTTCGTTGTGCTGCGTCCGGTGATGCGCAGCCTGAGCCAGCAGGGTTCAAGCGGCGCACCCCAATTTGCCGGCGCACCGCTTGGCGATATGGGCAATGTCGCCAATCCGATGGCGCAGATGAACCCGGATACCGTCACGCTGAGCAGCGGCAATCCCAACATGATGCTGCCCGGGCCGGATAATTCGTACGATCAACAACTGACTGCGATCAAGGGTCTCATTGCCGAAGACCCGGGTCGCGTCGCTCAAGTGGTAAAGAAGTGGGTAGCGACCAGTGAGTGATGCAGCGGCGAAAGCGCCAAAAGGTAAAACGACTCTGACCCGCATCGATCAGGCTGCGGTGCTGTTGATGTCGCTCGGCGAAAAGGACGCGGCGGCCGTGCTGCGTCATCTCGGGCCGAAGGAAGTGCAGCGCATCGGCGCGGCGATGACACACCTGCAAAACATCGAGCAGACGCAGGTTGAGGACATCGTCAACAACTTCCTCAACGATGCGCGCACGCTGACCGGCCTCGGCGTCGGCGCCGACAATTACATTCGCAACATGCTGGTCGAAGCGCTCGGCGAAGATAAAGCCAATTCGCTGGTCGACCGCATTTTGCTCGGCGGTAACACGACCGGTCTCGATACGCTGAAGTGGATGGACCCGCGCTCGGTCGCCGATCTGATCCGTCACGAACATCCTCAGATTCAGGCGATTGTTGTCGCCTATCTCGACGCCGATCAGGCCGCCGAAGTGTTATCCAACCTCGCCGAGAAACCGCGCCTCGACATCATCATGCGCGTTGCCGCGCTCGATTCGGTGCACCCGTCGGCGTTGCAGGAGCTGAACGATATTCTCGAAAAACAATTCTCGGGCAATGCGTCGTCGCAGACCAAGGCGATGGGCGGCACCAAGGTTGCGGCCGAAATCATGAACAACATGGACGGCAGCATGGAAAGCGAGCTGATGGAATCGATCAAAGAGGTCGACGAAGACCTCGGCCAGCAGATTCAGGATTTGATGTTCGTGTTCGAAGATCTGAAAGCGGTCGACGATCGCGGTATTCAGGCATTGCTGCGCGAAGTGTCGTCGGAAGTATTGATCCTCGCGCTGAAAGGCTCCGACGAAGAATTGAAAGAAAAAATCTTCAAGAACATGTCGAAACGCGCTGCCGAACTGCTGCGCGACGATCTCGAATCGAAAGGTCCGGTGCGTGTCAGCGAAGTCGAAGGCGCGCAGAAAGAAATTCTTATCATCGCGCGCCGCATGGCCGATTCGGGTGAGATTGTGCTGGGCGGTGGTGGCGGCGAGGCCATGATCTAAATGGAAAAATCCCGGATTCCGGCGGCCAATAGCGGCGAGTTCGCGAATTGGACGTTGCCAGAAGTCGCCAGCGGGCAGCCGGTCGGACGCGAGCCGGGCGATCGCATCGTTGCGCGCACGCTGACGGCTCGGCAGCTCGACGACATCACACAACAGGCGCATCGCGAGGGTTTTGCGCACGGCGCGCGCGAGGGTCGCGCCGCCGGCATGAAACAAGGTCTGGAAGAAGGTCGCGCGGCTGCGCAGGCGGAGCTGGCGCAACACGTCAACGAATTGAAAGCGTTGATGCAGCAATTGCTCGATCCGCTCGCGAGCCAGTCGCAACAGATCGAAACGGCGATGACGCAATTGAGCCTCGATATTGCCCGCGCGGTGCTCGATCGGGCGCCGGTGCTCACTGCCGAAGAATTACTGCCGATCGTGCGGCGCGCGGTACGTGAATTGCCGGTCGGCGATCGCAATGTCACCGTCGTATTACATCCCCAGCAACTGCAATTGATTCGCGACTGCGAAGAATGGCCTGCGCAATGGCGGCTCCAGGCCGACGCGCGCGTCGCGCTCGGCGGTTGCAAGGTCGTCACCGATCACAGCCTGGTCGATTACAGCGTCGAAATGCGTTTTCGCCAGGTTGCTGCACAAATGCTTAGCATCGAAAACAATCCAGAGCCGCCCGAACCCGGC
>CAMLJR010000074.1 GCA_946480345.1 uncultured Spongiibacteraceae bacterium | reverse complement strand
GATGCTGAATCCAATCAACTGATGATGCGAAAACGGCTCTTTGTATACGACCACCCCAAGCAGGAATTGCAGTATCGGTGTGATGTATTGCAATACGCCGATCAGCGACAGCGGAATGCGTTGTGTCGCCGAGGCGAATAGTAATAGCGGCACCGTCGTTACCAGCCCGCCGCCGACCAGCAGCAAATCATTGCTTAACGATTCATGCAGAAACACGCCACTGCCGTTGAATTCGCAAAATAATAAATACGCGCTGGCCGGAATCATCAGCGCGCCGGTTTCCAGTGTCATGCCATATAGCGGATTTAACGGTGCGGTTTTCTTAACGAAACCGTACAGCGCAAACGTGAGTGCGAGCGACAGCGAAATCCATGGCAACCCGCCGTACGATATTGTCAGATAAACGACGCCAATCGTTGCGATGCCGATCGGCACCCATTCCCACAGACGCAGCCGCTCGCGCAAGATGACGACGCCGATCAATACGCTGAGCAAAGGATTGATGAAGTAGCCGAGACTGACCTCGACCACATGCCCTGCATTGACTGCCCAAATAAATATCAGCCAGTTCGCGGCAATTAACAGCGCGGCAATGGCATACCGCGAACACGTATGCCACGTAGTGAGCGAGCGCATCGTTTGCCATTGCCCGCGTGCGAGTAGAACGCCCGCCAGCAGAACAAATGACCAGACCATCCGATGGTTGGTTATTTGAAGTGCCGGCACGGAATGTAACCATTTCCAATACGCGGGAAATAATCCCCAGATGCCGTACGCGATGATCGCGTAGACCACACCGCGATTATTCATGACGAAAGCGCTTATTGTTCACTGCAAAAGCTCTTGGCGTTCACTGCATTGCCTTCTCTTTACTGAAGATAACCTTTCGCGCGCAGGAACTGCTCGATGGTTTTTGCCGCCACTGCGTTGCCGTCGGGAGTCCAGTGTTGGTCATAACTGAAATACGTTTGCGTGCCGGACGCGGTGGCGTGTTGTAATGCCTCGGTCAATGCGAGGCAATCGACCTGCTGCTTCTCGCAAAAATCGAGCACGGTGTTTTGTTCATTGTCGAGATTCGCGAAAACTTGTTGCTTGAATTCATCAGCGGGCGGCAAATGGCTTTTACGCAGACTGACGAAATAGCGCAGTTGCTCGGCGGGAATTGTCTCCTTCGCGAGCGGCAGTACCACATGCGGTGTGCTCGGTGCGTAAATGAAAACCGGCGTAATTGCGTGGTCGCGGCAGAGTTTGACGATCTGCGTGAGAATTTTTGCAGTCGCTTGCCATTCGTCGGATGCCACGAATTTATCGGTGCTGTAATTCAGATAAACCAACCGCTTGGGGTCGAAGCTATAAAAATGCGTGCTATCGCCGTGTTGCAGTTTGATCGGCATGAAGCCGAGTTTTTCCGCGTAGCCCGGCACCGGGCGCGTCGAACCTAATTTCTCGAACAGATTGCGGCTGGCTTGTTTCAGACCGATGCGCACTGGCGCTGCATCGATTGCGCGTTCGAAATGCTTGGATACGCGTTCGCCAAGTGTCGGCGTGGTGGGGTCGGCGAGCACAACGTCTTCCTTGAAATCATTGCCTTCATAAATCATGAACAGCGCGAGACGCGGTTTCAGATCGAGACCGAAATACGCGAAATTGCTCATGTAAGTCGGTGGACCGCTGCCGCCGACACCGAGGTTGTAAATTGTTTTACCCGTTGCCTGAGCCAGCAGCGCCGGCCATGTTTGATCGTCGGAGACATTCGAGCCAGCGACGAACGAATCGCCGACCGCGACGATGTCGTATTGCGGCAGTATCGATAAATTGCGAAAGCCTTTCGCATCGCTGGTCAACCGCAGTGGGACATCCGGATAACCCGGCGGCGGATTCGGATAGGAACGCGCCTGCTCGGGTACATCGCGATAAGTGAGTTCGTACACCCGATTCGCAGGGCGATGACGCACGACACCGGCCAGATGCATTTCGTTCGCTTGCGCGTCGGGGAGTTTGCGTTCCTCATACAGCGCATCGCGATTGGTGAAGTGCGCTAAATACGTGATCGCAACAATCGCGATAATTGTTGTGACGGTACCGAGCGCTGTGTTGAGCAACGATTCGCGCAACGGTTTGCGGCTGGCAAATGCCGCTGCGATTCCCCAAAGGATCGGCGTTAACAATAACAACGTGCCGAAATGGCCTTGCGAGTAGCGTCCGAATAACACGGGCCGCTGACGCACGATTAATTCGATCACATCGCTGTGGCGAGTCCATATCCAAAAGCTGACGATAACGATTAGCAGCGCCACGATGCGACGCAGCCATAAAGCGGATGAATGCATGAGGAAATCCAGCAAAAGAAACCGATAAGAACGGCGCAGATATTAGCCCAAACATGGGTTGCCTCGTTATGATTGCGGCCATTCTTTTGCGAGAGCACAGCATGCACGGACATCATGCCGAAAACCATTTCACTGCCGGCGCTGCCGTTCGCGACACCGTTATCGGTATGTCAGACGGGCTCACTGTGCCGTTTGCGTTGGCCGCGGGTTTGACCGGTGCAATTGCGCAGACGGATCTCATCGTCACGGCCGGCGTTGCCGAAATTGTTGCCGGCTCGATCGCCATGGGACTCGGCGGTTTTCTCGCGGCCCGCAGCGAGGCCGAACATTACCGCAGCGAACTTGCACGCGAGCGCGATGAAATTCAAACCATTCCGGAGATGGAAGCGCAGGAAGTGCGCGAAATTTTCGAGAGCTATGGCTTGAGCGCCGAGGAGAGCACCGCCGTGATCGAATCGCTGCGTCGTCGCCCGCATGACTGGGTGCGTTTCATGATGCGGTTTGAACTCGGTCTCGAAGCACCCGAACCGGGGCGCGCATGGAAAGGAGCGCTGACGATCGCCGGCGCTTATATCGTCGGCGGGCTGATTCCGCTCGCGGCGTACATGGTGTTCAGCGACGTGCAGCAGGCGTTGCGCTGGTCAGCGGTATCGACACTGATCGCGCTGATGCTGTTCGGCGGCATCAAGGGATATTTCACCGGCGTGTCGTTCTGGCGCAGCGCGGCGCAGACAACGTTAGTCGGCGGTCTCGCCGCGCTCGCCGCGTTCACCATCGCGCGCTGGCTCAGCTGAGCGCGCCATGATAATTGCGTTAGAGGCTTACGATCGCCTGCTCGCAGCGCTCTATCAGGGGCCGCTGGAAACGATGCCGTGGCAAACATTTCTGCCGCTGTGCAGAGCGACGTTCGATGCGAAAGTGGTTTCGCTGACACTGCGTCCGCCGGCGGAGGGCGATCGTGGCGTCATTCTCAATCAATTGCGCCCGATCGATGGCAGCGACAATGGCCTGTCGGTACAGCTCGCCGATCAGAACGATTGGGAAGTCTCGCAATACCGCGAGCAATTCTTCGCGCTCGATCCCTTCGTCAATCTGCCACCCGGCAAAGTCGTCACGCTGGCGGAACTGATGCCGGACGCCGAATTGCGCGGCAGCGAATATTATCGGCGCTATCTCGAACCCGCCGGCGTACTGCACATCCTCGGCGCCGATATCGGTGCGCCCGATGCGTTTCAGGCGCGCTTGCGGTTGATTCGCGGCCCCGACGAAGAGAAATTTACCGAGAACGACAAGACGCTGTGCGCATTGTTGATACCGCATCTCGAACGTGCCATCGCCTTACATGCCCGGCTCAATCGGATCGTCTCCGAGCGCGATGTATTCGCCGGTGCGGTCGAGCAGCTGGCGGTCGGTACGATTCTGCTCGATGAGCACGGCAAGTTCCTGACGGCGAATCATCTAGCGACGCAAATGCTGTCCGAGCGCGACGGACTCGAAATCATCAATCAGCAATTGACGCTCGCGAACAACTCTCAATCGCGCGAGCTGAAAGACATTATTCAGCGCGCCTTAGTCAACGCCCGCGAACAGAAACCCGCCATCGTTCAAGCATTGCGCGTACAGCGGCCGTCGGGGCGGCCCGATCTGGGGTTGATGTTGCGGTTAGTGCCGCAATACCAATGGGGTGAAGGACAACAGGTGCCAGCGTTAGCCGTTTTCATCAGCGATCCGGCACAGGTCAATGAGGCAAGCCAGCAGGTGTTGGGACAATTGTTCGGTCTGACGCGCGCCGAAGCAGCGTTGGCCACCCAGCTCAGCCGTGGACTGTCGATTCAGGAAGCGGCGGAAGCCCTGCATGTCAGCCCGCACACGGCGCGTACCCAGCTCAAATCGATCTTCTCGAAAACCGGCGTATCGCGGCAGGCAGAGTTGATCCGATTGATCGTAAAAAGCGTCGCCACGATGGGCAATTAATGAAAACACGAGGAGCAACTAACGAACACACAGAGGGCAATTAACGGAAAACGGCTTGCATTTTTTACCCAATTCTTTTTTAATCGCGCCCTCGCTGCAGTGGCCTCTCTGCAGTTCCCCGATAGGACCGTAGCTCAGTTGGTTAGAGCGCCACCTTGACATGGTGGAGGTCAGCGGTTCGACCCCGCTCGGTCCTACCAATTTCCTGCTTTTTCTTCTTCCCCCTAGTCAGACCCGATTGCGATTAGCAGCCGTTTTGGCCGCGATATTGCTAACGATATTGCTACTTGAATTCTTCGGTTACAGCTAAAAACTAAATTCGCTAGGGCTGATCGATTTCAGTCGAATGCGCCGCCAGTAATTGCGCGGTCGAATGGGCGCTAATAGCGAATAGACGAGGCGATTCTATGAGCAATATGGAAGCACGCCATTCATCCTCCTGGCGTCACAGAATTTCATGGCGCAATAAATACGTGCTCGCAATCGCAGTGCTGATTATTTTGTTAATCGCATTGCGATTGGCGCTTCCTACGATTCTTGAGCGTTACGTAAATCGGCAACTGCAGCATCTCGAAAATTACACGGGCCATGTCGAGAGCATTCATGTGGCGTTATGGCGGGGTGCCTACGACATTAAAAATGTGGTTATCGAAAAGAAAAGCGCGAAACATAACGAACCGTTTTTCCTCGGCGATCGCGTCGGCATCGAACTGCAATGGCGAGCGCTGTTGCATGGTTCGCTGGTGGGGCGAGCCCATTTCGAGCATGCCCAACTCAATCTGATCCAAAGCGATAACGCCGCGCAGCGTCAATTGGGTGAAGACACTAATTGGAACGCTGCGCTCTCCAAGCTGTTTCCTTTTACATTCAACGAAATTGTTTGCGATAACTGTGTAGTGCGGTTTCGCGCGCCCGGCATCGAACGCAAAGAAGCATTGGTTCTGCATGATCTGCATTTTTCGTTGCGCAATTTGACGAATGCATTTCCGGCCGGCGATCAGGCCGCATTTGCCGATTTCGATTTGAATGGACGTGCGCTGGGGCAGGGTTCGTTAGAAATTAACGGGAAATTAAATCCCTCTGCGGAAGCGCCTACATTTGAAGTGGCTGCGCAACTAAAAAACGTTGCGCTACCCGAACTGAATCCGTGGCTCGATACCTATGCGGGCGTTAACGCCGAAGCGGGAATGTTTTCCGTATATACCGAATTTGCCGCTGCCGAAGGCAAATTCAAGGGCTACGTGAAGCCCATCGCGAAAGATATAAAAGTAGTTACGCCACCCGAAAAGCGAGGCAATATTTTTCGTCGCGCATGGACGGGTATCGTGCAACTGGCGGCATCGATTTTTAAAAATCAGCCGCATGATCAAGTGGCAACGCGCGTCCCGTTTAGTGGAACCATCGAAGATCCCAAAGCCGATGTTTGGGTCACGGTAGTAAATATTTTGCGCAATGCATTTATCAATGCATTTTCCAGCTCGCTGGAAAATAGCGTTAGTCTGCATTCATTGGCAGCGGATAAAGAGACGGAATCAGAATGAGCGCCGATTTATTCGGCGCTTAAATCTAATACGAATTTTTGGCCTCTAATTGGAGTGTTGCATGCAGGAGCAATTACCGTTATTCGTGGTTATGAATGCCGGCTCGGGTCATGGCGATACACAACAGGCTATTGCCACGGTACGCGAGAAACTCGCGGATAGCGGTCGTCGTCATGAGCTGTATCTGGTCGAGCAGCCTCAGCAGTTGCAACAATTTGCGCAAAAGGCTGCGCGAAATGCGCGCGAATTCAACGGTGCAGTGGTGGGAGCCGGCGGCGATGGCACGCTAAACGCCGTCGCGCAGCAAGCCTACGCGGTTGATCGACCATTTGGTGTGTTGCCGCAAGGCACATTCAATTACTTCGGTCGCACGCATCAGATTCCGGAAGATACCGCGGCAGCGCTCGATGCATTGTTGCAATCGATACCGACACCGACACAGGTCGGGCAGCTGAACGGAAAGCTATTTTTAGTCAATGCAAGTCTGGGGTTATATCCGCAATTGCTGCAAGAGCGCGAGGCCTATAAACAACAATTCGGGCGCAGCCGTATCGTTGCATTTGCGGCGAGCGCTATCACATTGCTTCGCGATCATCGTGCGTTGACGTTGCAGATCGAATGCGATGGGGAAATCAAAACGCTGTATACCTCGACGCTATTTGTCGGCAATAACGCATTGCAACTCGAACAGGTCGGCATTGCCGAGGCGGAAGCAGTGCCGGGCCAGTTGGCTGCGATCGCGGTGCAACCTGCCAGCAAATCGAAAATGCTGGGTTTATTGCTACGTGGTGCACTCGGCAATTTAGGTGCTTCCGAGCAGATCGATAGTTTCGCGTTTACGCGTCTGACGGTGCTACCTCGTTCGACCTATTTGCGTCGTCGAATCAAAGTGGCTATCGATGGCGAAATCAGTTATTTCGAAGCGCCGCTGACATTTTCGTTGACGCCGCGTCCGTTGCAATTGTTGCTGCCAAGCGCGCAACCATGAGCGTTCTTCTACAGATTTCCGATACGCATTTTGGCACCGAGCAACCGCCGGTGCTCGCGGCGTTACGACAATTACATGCCGAGCAGCGGCCCGATCTGTTGATTGTTTCCGGCGACATTACGCAGCGCGCGCGACGTTCGCAGTTTCGTTCGGCGCATGAATTTCTCACCGGACTGGCGACACCGATGGTGATCGTTCCGGGTAACCACGATATTCCGCTATTCAATCTCGCATTGCGGGTATTCGCGCCTTACGCGAACTACATCCACGCCTTTGGCGAAAATTTACAGCCGGAATTTTCATCGCCCGATTTGCTGGTGCTTGGGGTTAATACCACGCGGCCGCAGCGACATACCGATGGTGAGGTTTCGGCACAACAACTTGAAACGGTGAGTGCGCGTTTGCGTCACGCAAGCCCTTTGCAATTGCGAGTCGTTGTGACGCACCAGCCGGTTCATGTCGTTACAGAGAGCGACCAGAGTAATTTATTGCACGGTTATCGCGATGCGATTCGCGCATGGGCGCAGGCGGGAGCGGATCTGATTGTCGGCGGCCACATTCATCTGCCGTATGTGCGTCCGCTGCACGAATCGTATAACGAGATCGCGCGCGCGGTATGGGCGGTGCAAGCGGGTACTGCGTTATCGTCGCGAGTGCGCGGCGATGTGCCGAATTCGGTCAATATTATTCGCTATGAATCCATCGGCGAGCGCCGCGAGTGCAGCGTCGAACAATGGAACTTCGATTTTCTCAGTGCGCAATTTCGTCTGAAATTACGCACGGAGATCGCATTGGCACCAAACGCTTGAAACGCATTATTTCTTTTTTGGTAAATGCGTTTCAGTGCGAACGATTCGCGCGTATTGCAGGCTATTCGGGAAATGTCACAAGAACTTTCGCAGAGTGTTCCCGATCCTGCGCCATCGCAAATGCATCAAAAAACTTATCGAACGGAAAACGATGGCTGATCATCGGCGTCGGATCGTAATTGGGATCGGTCAACATCGAAATCACGGAGGGGAATTCGTTCGGATACGCCATCGATGTGATGAACGTCATTTCCTTGGCCAGAGCGCTCTGGAAATTGACTGCAACGGCTTCGTGATAAACCGCAACGATGACCAGCTTCGCATGGAAGCGGGCGAGATTAATCACATCCGGAATAATGTTGCGTGCGCCTGCCGCTTCGAAAAATACATTGGTATTAACGCACGGTTGGCCGAAATGCTGGCCGATGCCATGCGCCTCGCCAATCTTTTCTTTCAGATCGTCCCGCACCGGATTGATCGTGAATGCCGCACCGAGAGCTTTCGCGCGTTGCAGACGCTGGTCTGACATATCGACCACCACAATATCCTTGAGACCTTTCTGATGCAGCCACGAAACGATGCCAAGACCGATCGGTCCTGCGCCGAATACGACAGCTTTCGTCGATTCATCGACGTCGGCGCGATTCACTGCATGCAGTGCCACGGATAGCGGTTCGGCCAGTGCGGCGTTTTCGAAGCTCAAATGATCCGGAATGGGGTGAATGCTATCGCCAAGCCTGGCATTGCAGACGCGTAAAAACGGCGCAAAGCCGCCATCGACCATGCCGTTGCCGATGGCGTTACCGCTGCCCATCGGATTAACGATGACCCGCATACCTAACTGCAAATCGCGAACGTTATCGCCGATTTTGTGAATGTAGCCGGCCAGCTCGTGACCTAAACCAATCGGCTCGCTAACCGGAGCGCTGACGCCGCCGACTTTTGTGTACATCAGATCGCTGCCGCAAATGCCCGCAGCGGCGACTTTGATCAACACATCGTTGGGACCGACATGCGGCTCATCGATCGTATCGCAACGTAGATCGGACGGACCGTGAATACGAATGGCTTGCATGGCAGGGCACCTCTTATTTAATGTGGCTGCATTATATTGGGTTGCCTGCGTGGGTCAATCGAACGAAAGTGACTGCTAGTGAAAATCCCGCGATTTGAATTCGATCTCGTTCAAGTAATGCGAGCAATCGATCAGTTCGCCGGCGAGTACATGTGTAATACCCTCGCTGCTTTCGACGATTCCCTTCACCAGCATTAATTGCGCCTGCAATAACGCATGACGGCAACGCTGTTGTACATCGGTGCGCACCACGACATTGATATTGCCGGTTTCGTCTTCGAGCGTGACAAACACGATGCCGCTCGCGGTGCCGGGTCGCTGACGGCCAGTAACGATACCCGCCACCCGCACAAAACGATGCTGATTTAACTCGATCAGTTCGCGCTGCGTTTTGCACTGACGAATCAAATCGCAGCGCTCACGTAACCAACTCAATGGATGGCGCTTCAACGTCAACGAGGTGCTTTGATAATCGGCCGCGATGGTTTGAAATTCGCTCGGCGCGGGCAGCTGCACCGCATCGTCATAATCGTTGTCTTCGATCAACGGCGCGGTCTCGATAATTGCCTGCGCCTGCCAATGGCTTTGATGACGATGGCCGCTGAGCGCTTGCAACGCATCGGCTGCAATCAAACTGCGCAAATGATTTTGCGCGAGACGCACGCGTTGCTGTAAATCGGCGATATCGGTAAACGCTTTGTGTGCCCGCGCGCTAATCAAACGTTCGGCGGCTTCTTTGCCGAAACCTTTCACCAGACAAAAACCCAAACGCAATGCCGGTGACGATCCAGCGGTATCGTATTCGAGCGTATGTTCCCAGGCGCTGTGATGAATATCGATCGATCGCACGTCGATGTCATGGCGGCGCGCGTCCTGCACCAATTGCGACGATGAATAAAATCCCATTGGCTGACTGTTCAACAAGCCGCAATAAAAAGCGGCGGGATAATGCTGCTTCAACCACGCGGACACATACACCAGCAACGCAAAACTGGCGGCGTGCGATTCAGGAAATCCATACGAGCCAAAGCCTTTCATCATCTCGAACAATACCAACGCAAACTCTGCGGAATGGCCGTTCATCGTCATGCCGTTAATTAATTTTTCGCGGAACTGCAATAAATCGCCATTCTGCCCCCAGCTCGCCATCGCGCGACGTAACCGATCCGCTTCGCCACCGCTGAAACCGGCCGCATCCATTGCCAGCTTGATGACTTGTTCCTGAAAGATCGGCACGCCATACGTGCGTTTGACGATATTCCAGATGATCGGCGGCATATCCGGAATTGGCTCGATGCCCTGGCGCCTGCGTAAATACGGATGCACCATATTTCCCTGAATAGGACCGGGCCTGACAATCGCGACCTGCACCACCAGATCGTAATATTCCTTCGGCTTCAGGCGCGGCAGCATTGTCATCTGTGCGCGTGATTCGACTTGAAACACACCGACGCTATCGGCGCGTTGCAGCATGTCGTATGTGTGTTTATCGCCTTGTGGAATTTCCTGCATGCGCGCAGGCCCACCGCGCGGTGCGATCAATGCCAGCGTCTTGCGAATCGCTGTCAGCATGCCGAGCGCGAGCACATCGATTTTCATCAGACCGACCGCTTCGAGATCCTGCTTGTCCCATTGAATCACCGTGCGATCCACCATCGCCGCATTCTCGACCGGCACCAATGTGCTGATCGGACTTTGACTGATAACGAAACCGCCGACATGCTGCGATAAATGGCGCGGAAAATGACGCAGTTGCTGCACCAGAGAAAAAAACAGCGTAACCATGTGCGAATCGATATTCAGACCGATTTCGCCGCAACGTTCGAGCAATTCCTTTCGGTCATCCCACCATGCCAATGATTTAGCGAGCTGATCGATCAGCAGTACATCGAAACCTAACGCTTTACCTATGTCGCGAATGGCGCTGCGCGTGCGATAACAAATGACGCTGGCGGCTAGCGCTGCGCGTTCGCGGCCGTATTTCTTGTAAATGTATTGAATGACTTCTTCGCGGCGCTCGTGTTCGAAATCGACATCGATATCCGGCGGCTCGTCGCGCTCCTCCGAAATAAACCGCTCGAACAATAATTGCGTCTGCTGCGGACAGACCTCGGTGATATGCAGGCAATAACACACCACCGAATTGGCCGCCGAGCCGCGTCCCTGACACAAGATATGTTCGCCGCGCGCGAAGTTAACGATGTCGTAAACCGTCAAAAAATAATATTCGTAATTTTTTTTGCGAATCAGCGCGAGTTCTTTTTCGATGCGTTGCTGAATATCGTCAGGCACGCCATCGGGCCAACGCTCTCGCGCGCCAAGCATCACCTGATGCGAGAGATACTCTTGCGACGTCATTGTCGGCGGTACGACTTCGTGCGGATATTCGTAGCGCAATTCGTCGAGCGAGAATCGGCATTGCTCAGCGATGACGGTGCTTTGATAAAGCAGGTCGGCGGGGTATAGCGAGCGCAACGTTTCACTATCGCGCAGATAGCGCTCGCTGTTGCCATCGCGCCGGTAACCCAGTTGTTCGATGCTGGTGTTGTGATGGATCGCCGTCAGCGCATCGAGCAGGATTTTGCGCTCGCAGTGATGCATCGCAACGGCGCCGCACGCGGTGATCGGAATATCGAATTGCTGCGAGAGTTTTCGATAATACGCAAAACGCTCGACTTCATCGCCGCGCAATAAATGGCTGTAACCGAGCCATAACCGGTCACCGAAACCCGCTTTTAAAACGTCAGTGATGTGCTCGTTATCGTGACGATGATCCGGCTTCCAGATCAACAGATTGTGGCGCAGGTTGTGTTCTAGCTCGCGCAAATGCAGCACGTAACTGCCTTTGCTGCCGCGTCGCCGTGCCAGCGTAATCAAGGCCGATAATTCGCTGTAACCGGTGCGATTCATCGCGAGTGCGATCACATGACAGCGTGGCGTTTCTTCCTCGGGGTTTTCCTGTAAAAAAAATTCGGCTCCGATGATCAGTTTGAATTTCTGTGCTTTCGCCGCGACGTGCGCTTTGACGACACCGGCGAGCGAGCATTCATCGGTGACGGCGAGGGCGCGATAGCCGAGTGCATGCGCACGCTCGACCAATTCGTGCGCATGCGAGGCGCCGCGTAGAAAGCTGAAATTGGTGAGGCAGTGCAGTTCGGCGTACATGGCGAATGCTCACGCGAATAGCCCGTGCAAAAACCATTGCCGCGTCGTGCGATCGCAGAAAATCCAGCATGTGCTGCCGTGATTATTGCGCGCGATGTAGTAATCGCGTTCGCCGATTTCATGCTGCCACCAGTGATTGCCGATGCGCTCGGGGCCGCGCAGTAATGTCAGCGGACCTTGCCAGAACACATTACTGTTTTTCTGGCGCAGCAATTTTGGTTGCGGCAATAACCAGACCGGCCGCGCGCCGGGTGGCGGCATAGCGGGAGCGTTAGATTCGTCAGCTATTGGTTGCGATGCATGTGCCTGTTCTGGCCAATGCATTTCGCGAACGACGAGTTGCTGCACCGCATCGTTGCCGAGCCGTGCGCCCAGCCTGTCGAGCAACGCATGGCCACTGCTGCGAATCGTGCTGGCGTCGGGAAAGAGTTGATCGTTGTTCGGGGCATGTGCAAAAAAATCCGCGCTATACAGTGCGATGCCGAATATCGCGGCAGAATTTTTTTCGGCGGGCAGCAGTTCGAGTTTGAGCCGGCTCAACTCCAGCAGATTGCGCCAGCCCGATTGCGTGCGCGACAGCTCGATCGAAAATTCCGTCAGCAGCACATGCGCATCGAACAATTGCCAGCGCACGGTATGACAATGCAATTGCCGCGCACGCAGATAATCATCGAGTGCCTGCAACAAACGTTTCATCGGAAACAGCAACATCGAGCGTTGATGAACACCATCGATAAAATTCAGCCCGCGTTGAAACTGCGGCGCCGGTGTGAAAAACAATTGCGGATCGGGATGATGCCCCCACAATTGCTGAATGTGGCGAATAAAATCTTCACCGAAACGTTTGCCGAGCGCCGCGACCGGCAATGCCCGCAGCGCGCCGAGCGTATCGATACCGGCTTGTTGCAGCGCTTGCGGAATTTTCGGATCGATCGCGAGCAGCGACAGTGGAATCGCCGTAATCTGCCGCCGCAACTGGTTTTTAATCAACTGATCTTCTTTAAGCGGCAGCGTGCTCAGATCGCCATCGAGTGCAACGCGATGCGCGCTGTGTGCCAGCAGCCATGCCGCTTTTGGCGTATGCGCCAACCCAAGTTCGGCGCGATGATGGCGCCGCTGTAAATCGTTGCGCAACTGATCTAACAGATTGTCTATGCCGCGATACAGTTTCCGACAACTGCCGATTTCGAGCAGCAGGCTATTATCGGCGGCGATAACCACAGCCGGCGTAAAACGATAAGCCCATTCGGCCAAACCCTGCAGCCATTCGGCTTCGCGTGCGGTATCGCGTTCGAGCGCGAGCAGATCGGGATACAACGCCTGTGCGGTCGATGACGCCAGTCCCGACACAAGTTCCGCACGATTACTGCAATGCACGCGGCGCTGCTCGATCACCACGCTTGGCCGTTG